>JAPDQV010000002.1:0-118586 GCA_034505495.1 candidate division KSB1 bacterium
GATACTCTTCAGGGTCCTGCCGACGCAGTTCATCCAATTCCTGCAGATCGCCGGACGGAACGTAATCGAGCAGATCGTGCGCAGGCGTCTGGTCGGTTACCACATCCGGCGTAATATTGCGGCGCACCAGTTCGGGGTAAATGTCCGCCGCATTGGCGGCCAAGCCGACGGAGAGCGGCCGCCGTTCTTTGACGGCCTGATCGACCCAGCGAAGGGCTTCTTCCAAGCTATAGGTCATCCGATCGCAGTAGCCTTCGCGAACCTTACGCTCGATGCGCTCCGGCCGCACCTCAACGTCGAGGATGACGCCGTCGTTCATGGTCACCGCCTGCGGTTGGGCGCCGCTCATGCCGCCCATGCCGGCGGTCAGCACCCATTTTCCGGCAAGCGTGCCGGAAAAATGTTGCTCAGCCAAAGCGCCGAGCGTCTGAAAGGTCCCCTGCAGAATCCCTTGCGTGCCGATATAGATCCACGATCCGGCGGTCATTTGGCCGTACATGATCAGTCCCAGCTCGTCATAGTGCTGAAAGTTTTCGGCCGTGCACCAAGCCGGCACAATGTTGCTGTTGGCGATCAGAACGCGCGGACTGTAGGGATGGGTTTGTACGATCCCCACAGCTTTCCCCGACTGAACCAATAGGGTCTCATCGGGTTCCAAGGCTTTGAGGGCGGCGACAATGCGGTTAAATTCGCGCCAATTGCGGGCGGCGCGGCCGCTGCCGCCGTAAACGATCAACTGATCGGGGTCGAGCGCAACTTCGGGATCGAGGTTGTTTTCCAGCATGCGCAAAGCCGCTTCGGCTTCCCAAGTTTTGGCGCGCAGAACGGTTCCGCGCTGCGCGCGAATCGGCGCCGTCGGCTTTTCCTCCATGTACATTGGTCGCGGGCACATAATCAGTCCTTATGCAGACCTCAAGAGACCGCTATTTGCCAAAATCGTACTCATGAGAGCTCGCCGGGAAGGAAAACATTTCATGAGCACATTGTTCAGCAACTGAACGGTTTACAGCACAAACTGGATTTCTTCCTGCGGCGTGCGACAATCCATGTCCAGGCCACGGTCGCGATGATCGATGATTTCGGCAATCGTGCCGACCGTGCGGCCGAGCAGAAAGAGCAGGAACACCACCTTTTGCGCCTGCGCGCGCGTCATGCGGCCTTCCTGGAGATCCCTCCACATCAGCTTCAGAGCAATGACGGCCAGAACCGCATCGACGTTGACGCAGAAAATATTGGGTGTCACGCCCTCGTCATGCAGTTCGACCACGAGATGATGATAAAATTCATGAAAAGCGTTATAGATGCCTTTGCCTTCCAATTCCTTGCGAATAAAATCTTCACGCGGATCGATATTGACGGCATTTCCCTTAAAAACCGGATGGTTAATACAGGGAATACGTTTGATGTCAAGATCGCCTTTGTCGCGCATGGACTGTTTATAGGCGGCATATGATTTGGCGGCGCGGTTGGCGAGCTCCTTCAGATTGAGCTTTTCATCCTTTTTGCCGGGATCCTGGAGCGGCACGCCCTGAAACTGTTCCAGCAGATATTCGACCGCTTCATAACCGTTGCCGCCGTGAGCGTAACCGGTATTGGTCAAAAAGCCGGCAAAGGCGGTCGGGATGTCGTTGCGGGCGCTGACCGACTCTTTGGCGCCTTTGGCGGAAAGCGTGCCGGGACCGTTGGTGGCCGTCAATCCCAATAGATAGCGGAATTCGGTCAGTTCTTCATCGTCCGGTTTTCGATTAAAGAGAATCTGGAAAAGGTTGCTGCTGAAGGAGGAGCCCAGATAGGGAGTGGTGCCGCTGACCAGCTTTTGCCAATATTTGTTTTCTTTTCGGTCGACGACCGAAAACGCCGCCGTTTGTGCGGCCAGATAGATGTAAAAAACGGCATCTTCAGCCGTCTGCCGGCTGATGCGTTTTTCCAGCATCTGATTCCAAAACATGCTGACGATCAGAGCGGCGAGGAGGAATTCGGTTTTGTTTCGAATTCCCTTGCCGCGTTCCTGCGCCATCTTGATGACATGATCGCAGAGCAGCACCGGCGGCCGACTGTTGACCGTGTGATGGATTTCCTTATAAAGAAGGTCGTCGTAATCGTGAACCGGAACGTTCTCGTCGGTCAGCAGCAGGTTGTTGATTTTTTCTTCCAGGGCGAGCCGCACCTGCTCGTCGTTTTCGAATTCCGGATACTCGCGCAACAGATCGATGATCAGCCGGCTGTCCGAACGGATCTGTTCGAGAAACGGCTGTTTGCCGATGAGGGCCGCCCGCGCCGCCAGCAGCGCATTCGGCGAACATCCGGAGGCGTCGGCCCATTCGAGAAGATCCAAAAGCGGCTTGTCGGTTTTCAAAAACATGTTCAACAGCATATTCATTCGGCGCAGGTCGCGGCGGCCGGGCATTACTTTGGCAAGCGCAAAGAAAAGATTCTCTTCAAAGGAAGTCGTGGACAGCTCGAGGACGCTTTTGCCGTGCAGCTCGGCCACCTGCGTTGCCGGGTCCATGCGGCTGGCGCCGGACTTGTTGCGCATATTCTGGCGAATATAGGACGCGCCGACCTGTTTGTTGATCTCTTTGATCTGCTCGTCGTAGGGCGGCATGGCCTGCACCACCGGCAGATGCAGCTCTTTCGGCAGCTTGATGATGTTGTCGCTGATCCATAGTTTGAGGGATAAATCGCCGGTCGGCGGAAAGTCGGGTTCTTCGTCGATCTTTTCGAACACCGCCCGCATGGCGTCGGGGAAATGCTGGATGGAGGTGACACGGACGCCGCGCTTGCTGACCAGCGGATTTTTCGGGTCAAAAGGCGGCACTTCAAAGTACTCGTCGAACCAACGCTCTTTGGACTCGGCATCGTCGCCGCTGCCCGCCAGCGCTCCGGCGTGGCCGCAGGCGCGGGTGATGTTCTTTTTCCATCGCCCGGTCACGCAGACGACGATCGGTTTGTTGAATCCGAAACGACGTTCCTTGATCCAATCCAGCGCCTGCTTTTCGTAATAGCCGCCGGGCTCGACGTACAGCGCCACCGCTTTGGTGCGCGGATCGTTCTGTGCCGCATAAAGAAATTCGGCCAGTGCAAAGTGAATGTAAACATCTTTTCCCGAGCTCACCGCCGTGGAGATGCCGAATCCGGCCAGCTTGAGGTATTGCGCGATGGTAGTGGTAAAGTTGCCCGAGTTGCTGTGAATGGCGATCGAGCCCTTCTGCAGCGTTTCTTCCGGGTTGTCGCCGCCGAGCGCCCCGCCGACCCGCACATGGTCCCATACGTTGGCGATGCCCAGACAATTGGCGCCGATGACGTCCACGCCGGCATTTTGACAAGTCCACCGCACGTTGCGCGAGTCACGTACCGACACCTTCTCGGTGACGATGACTATGCGCTTGAGATCCGGATTGAAACGCACAAATTCCCACACCGCCTGCGCCACAGCCGGCGGCGGCAGGTAGATGACGCCGATGTCGAACCAAATGCCTTTGTTCATGACGTCGCGCACGCTGCGATAAACGGGAATGTCGCCGATTTTGGTTTCCAGCACCCCCTCACGTCCGTACTGCACGCCGGCGACGACGTTCCCGCCGCTGTACTCGTGCGAAATCGGCGTCACTTTACGGCTTTCGTTCCCCAAGATGTTCACCACGCAGACGCGGGAATCCTTGGTCACCAGCTCTTCGAGCGAATGAATGCCGACGTAATAGGGAAACGGTTTTGTGATCAACTGTCTCATGGCTGCGCCCGATTTTCGTTTATTCAAGATTTTATCCCGAGTTTTTCATTATGATTTGGCAAACTTGGCTTCATATTCCGCGCGACCGACGCTGCCCCACCAGTCGTCGATCTGCTTGGCGTATTCCAACACGCCGATCATCGACGAATCGTAGCCGAACATTTTGTAAGGAAGCTTCAATCGGTCAAGGATGTCCTTGCCGTAGAACATGCCGCGGATGAGGTTGGGCCCGCCGCGGCCGATGACGGTGTAGATCGGCCGCTTGCCGTGCAAAGCAATGTGATCGCGCAGAGCGTCGAAAATGCCTTTGAAGGTGACATAGATATCGGTGTTATTGGCTTTGCCGCCGATGATCAGCAGGACGTTGGCCTGGTCATACCAATATTTGAAGATGATTCGGCTGATGCCGTACATTTTGTCATATGGAGGATTACCGCCGAAATCGGATGAAAAGATGGCCTTGGTGCCGAGTGTTTCGGTGGCCGCCGAGTTGGCGCCGCCGCCGAACATAAAGGGAATGATCGTGCCGTTCGGATTGAGCTCCAAAACGTCGCTCTGGCCCTGATAAGTCCGCAAGCGGTTGATTTCGGCCTCGAAGGGCGTGACGTCGGTCTGAAAGATCAGCGGCGAAAGTCCGGTGCGGCGCCAGGCCGGATTGTCTTGGTCGAACGCCGCCTTGAGGTCACAGGCCACCGGTGTCAGCTTGTTGCCTTCCTTTTTCATGCGGATGGGGTTGATTTCCAAATTGACGAACCCGTAATTGTCATAGAGCTGCCACAATAGCGGCAGGGTCTGCACCAACGGCGAGATGTACTTTTCCGGACAACCGATGTCGCCGAGCGCGTTGGTGATGTCGAATGACTTGATGCCGATGAAAGGATCGATCCAGATCACCTTCTTTTTTTCCGGCGGCACGCTTTCCACATCGACGCCGCCTTGGGTAGAGATGGTAAACACCGGCTTGCGCTCCCAAGTGGAAACCGAAATGCCGAAGTAAAGCTCCATGTCCGATTCGATGTACTCTTCGAACGTTACGCCGTTGGCGACATAGGTTTTGCCGTCCACGGTATGACGGGCAAAATAGAGCTCGCGCTTGGCTTCCATGGCGTCGAGAAGATTGTCGACAATGCGCACCAGGCCGGCCTTGCCCTTTTTGCCGATGCCGCCGTAAAAGACCGGCTTGACGACGATCTTGCCGTACTGATCGAGCATCTGCTGAATTTCGTCGCGCGTTGCGGCGTCGGTAAGCGTTTTTGCCACCGGAAATTCGACAAGGTTGAGCAGTTGGCTGCCGTATTTGAGTCCTGTCAGCTGCATGGCGTTTTTCCTATTGAATTATTCTCAGACCCTTAAAAAAACAAAAGGCACCCCCTTTTTGGGCGTGCCTTTATATTCTTTAAACTGTATTTTGTGATAGCCGCATGGCGGATAACCTAATTTGGGCGCGTGAAATTTAACAGTTTTGCGGCGAAAAGCAAGTTGTTTATTTTGCCTCTTTCTCCCGATGAGTTTGGAACCTCAACCGGCTTCTTTCCAATTGAATCTGATCGATCGGCTTTCTATATTTATTTCAAAACCAGGAGCTCGATGACTATGAATGTACGCCTTGTCTTCTTGATGATTTGGGTTGTTGCCGTCCTCGGCTGGGCTGCCGAGCCGTTTTCTCCTCAGGATGTGCTCGATCTTGTTTACCCTGTCGAAGCTGTTTTGAGTCCCGACGGCCGACATGTCGCTTACACGACGGCCGTCAGTCGCAAGCCCGACGAACCTGCCGGTTCCGCTTATCGCGAACTGCATCTTGTCTCCTTGCAGACCGGACAAGCAAAGCCGTTCATTACCGGAAAAGTCAATGTCTCTGCCGTGCAGTGGAGTCCGGACGGCCGCCTGATTTCGTTTCTCGACAAGCGCGGCGAAAAGTATACCCAAGTTTGGGCCATTCCGGTCGACGGCGGCGAAGCGCGGCAGTTGACCTTTGCCGACGCGAACGTGCGCGCCTACCGTTGGCGCCCCAACAGCCGTGAGATTGCCTATGTCGCCGAAACACCGGAAAGCAAAAAAGAGAAACAACTGAAAGAAAAGGGCTATGATTTTATTTTCTTCGAAGAAAACCTCAAGGATCGCAACCTTTATTTAATAACCGCAGGCGAAAAAAGCGAACCCCGCCAATTGACGACGGGAATGAGCGTGTGGGATTTAGAATTCAGTCCCGACGGCGCAGTGATTGCCGCGGCTGCTTCACCGCGCAATCTGGTCGACGACAGCTACATGTTCAAGCGCATTTATCTCATCGACGCGCGCACGGCTGAAAGCCGCCTGCTATACGATCCGCAGCGCAAGCTGGGTAATCTGTCGTTTTCTCCCGACGGCAAAAAGCTTGCCTTCAGCGCGGCTTTGTCGCAGTCTGATCATGCCGTCAGCCAGGCATTTGTCATCGACACGGCGGGGGGCGGTCCGGTCAATCTGACGCCGAAAAACTTTCGCGGCCATGTGGAACAGGTGTTTTGGCAGGACGACAAGACGGTGCTCTTTACCGCAGCCGAAGGGGTGTGGACGACTTTGAGCGCCGTTGCCGCGGCGGGAGGCCCCAGACGCATCGTCTATGACGCACAAAAAACAGGAGTCGTCTTTACCGATATTTCGGTTGGACGCAATAAAGCGGCGCTCCTCGGCTCCACGCCGACCTGCGCGGGTGACGTTTTTTTGTTCGACTATAAAAAAGGTCTCAAGCAGATGACCGATCTGAATCCCTGGCTGAAAGAACGACAGTTGGGCGAGCAGATCGTCGTTCGTTATCCGGCGCGCGACGGCGTCGAAATCGAGGGACTGCTGCTCTACCCCGTTGGTTACCGCAGCGGGGAACGTTATCCCTTGGTCGTGGTGGTGCACGGCGGTCCGGAAGCCAATTTCATCAACGGTTTCACCCAACTGACGCGTTACTTTATTGCCGGACAGGTTCTGGCCGGCCGAGGGTATTTCGTTTTTTATCCAAACTATCGCGCCAGTACCGGTTACGGAGTCGAGTTTGCCGCCGCGGGCTACGGAAATGCCGCAGGAGTCGAGTTTGACGACATTGCCGACGGCATCGATTGGCTGGCCGCACAGGGTCTTGTGGATCCGGAGCGCGTGGGATTGGGGGGCGGCTCTTACGGCGGATATGCGGCGGCCTGGTTTGCAAGCTATTATACCGCCAAAGTGCGTGCCGTCTGCATGTTCGTCGGCATCAGCGATCTGATCAGCAAACGACTCACGACCGACATTCCTTACGAAGAGCTCTATGTTCATTCCGGCAGGCCGCTTGAAGAGATGTGGCAGTTCAGTCTGCAGCGCAGTCCGATCTATTATGCTCATCAAAGCCGAACCGCGGTGCTGATCGTCGGCGGGGCCGAGGATACGCGGGTGCATCCCTCTCAGAGCCTCGAGTTCTATCGCGCGCTCAAGATGAACGGACACCCGGCCGTGCGCTGGGTGTTATATCCCAATGAAGGCCACGGCAACAGCCGTCAGCCTGGCCGCATCGATCTGCTGCATCGCCATCTGCAATGGTTCGATTGGTATGTCAAGGACAAAAAGCCGCTCGACGGACCATTGCCGCCTCTGGACATCAGCGAATGTTACGGCCTGGAGCTGAACGAGTGATCAACAAACAATAAAGCACGAATACGGTTTTGAGTCGGATAAATAAAATAGTCGTAGAAGTAAAGAAGTGAGGTAAAGATGAGAATCAAGGCAGTCACAATGGTCGTCTTGCTTGCCGCCGTCGCGCTGCAGGCTCAATTTCCTCGAGGCGTTGCCCGCGACACGAAAGGGTGGATTCCATTCCCCTTGACTTCGTTCAATGACGTCAAAGGCACCGCCTTGGACATGTCGTGGCTGTTGGAAGCTCCTGCCGGTCAGCACGGTTTCCTTCAGGTTCGCGGCGATAAATTCTATTTTGACGACGGCACGGAGGCGCGTTTCTGGGGCGGCAATATTTTCGGCGAGGCCAATTTCGGCGATCCCAAAGAGGCGGAATTTTTGGCTGACGTTATTGCCCGCTCAGGCGCCAATATCATCCGCATGCACCATCTGGATGTGGTCAAACCGTGGACCGACAAAATCGTGCAGCGGAGCCTGTTCGGCGGACAAAGACCGCCCACAACCCGAATGCTGGATCCGAAAAATCTCGACCGCTTTCATTACATGTTTTATTGCCTAAAGCAGCGCGGCATCTATATTTTCCTCAGCCACAACTCTTCGCGCTTTATTATGGGCGGCGACGGATTTCCCGGCGATCCGGAGGGCTTTGAGGACGTCGATCAAGGCTTGAAGGTCGAAGGCATGTTCGATCCCTATCTCATCGAATTGCAGAAGGAATATCTGCGCGCTCTTTTGACTACTGTAAACCCCTATACCGGCCTGCGTCTGATCGACGATCCGGCCATGGTGATGACCGAAATTACGAATGAAAATTCGCTGCTCTGGATTCAGCCCGACGGCACGTATGCCGTCAAGTCCAAGTATTACCGGCATATGCTGGGAAGGATGTTTGCTGAGTGGCTTAAAGGCAAATACGGCGATGAGGCTTCGTTACGCAAGGCGTGGTCGCAGGAGGGTAAAATTGCCCTTTTTGATGACGAGAACTTTGGCGAAGGTCACATCAAAATCCCTCATATTTATGTTACCGAACGAGATTGGCCGGTAAGTGCACAGCGCGCAAAAGACACTTATCGCTTTTTGGTCGAGCTGCAGGATAAGTACTACCAGGAAATGTATCGATTCCTGAAGGAGCTCGGCTTCAAAGGCGTCATTACCGGCAGCAACCATTGGCACAACGATCCGGCTGATCTCTATCTCAATGCCAAACTCGATTTCGTCGATCGACACTATTATTGGACGCATCCGCATCACATTTACAACTATCTCGCCGGGCAAGGTATTATGGCCGAACCCATGGTCAAACATCCGCGCGGGGGCAACATCGGCGAGAATGCGGTGCGCTGCGTCTACGGCAAACCGTTCACCATCTCCGAATGGCATAATCCGCTTCCCAATCCCTATCGAGCCGAAGGTACGCCGATAACGGCGGCCTACTCCTGTCTCCTCGATTGGCATCCGATGCAGTACGCTTACTGGGGCGCGCGCGAAGCCGAGCCGGATACCATCAACGCCTTTGAAGCGATGTTCGACCCGACGCAGTTCAATCTCCTTCCAATCAGCGCGCTGCTGTTTCATCGTCGCGATTTCAAGAGCGCCGAGCGCAGCTGGTTCGAAATTATGACTCCCGAACAAATATTGAATCCGCGTGCCGAAGCGCCGCATCCTGAGGCCGCCTTTATCGGCAAGTATGGGGTCGCCTTTACCGACCTCCAGGTGCCGAGCTGCAACGACGGCGCGCTTATAAAGGAAGCGCTGCAGTCCGACGGCGTTTACGTTTCCTCGACCGGTGAGCTGAAATGGGACACGAAGGAGGGCGTGGTAACGCTCAACTCCCCACTTACTCAGGGAGTCATTGGCTTTATCGGCGGCAAACGGCTGGAAACGCGGGACTGGATTTTTGAGCCCGCAACCGAGTTTGCCGTAATTCTCACTTCGTCCTTGACCAACGAGAGGCCGGCAAACAGCAGCCGAATTCTCGTTTCCACTTCGGCCGATGCACGCATGAGCGGCCTGGAGACCAACACGGATTTTACGCTGATCACCAAAACCGGCAAATTTCCATTTCTGATGCAGCCGGTCGAGGGCAAGATTACCCTCAAGACGTCGGCGCCGATTCGCGTCTATCGCCTGTCCCCGGGAGGAAAGAGAGCAGGGGAGATTAAAACTCTCCGCACCGAAGAGGGAGTGGTCATTCCGCTGGCAGCCTCGAACAAAGCGATGCATTATGAAATCGTCCGCTGAAATGCAGGTAGAGTCGTTGGCTCTGTATGGATCGTAAAACCATATTGAAAAACCTGGCGGCCGGTTTTCTGCCGCTGCTGATCTTTATCATCGCCGATGAGTTGTTCGATCTGCTTGTCAGCCTGGCGATCGCTCTGGGCGTCAGCCTGATTTATCTTTTGATCGGTTGGCTGCGGGACAAGCGGATAGACCGCTTTGCTCTTCTCGATGTTTTGTTGATCGGTGTATTGGGCGGGGTGTCTTTGGCTTTTGACAACCCCGCTTTCCTGCTCGTCAAGCCGGCCGTCATCGAACTAGTCTTTGTCGCGCTTATCGGCGTGACGGTGTTTACAAAGAATCCATTGCTCATCCGTATGACGCAGCGCTACATGGGGGGAGCCGAATTGAGTCCGGCGCAGCAGCAGATCATGCGCCGTATGCTGCGCGGCATGTTCTGGCTGCTGCTCGTCCATACCGCGGCAATCGTGGCGACGGCGATCTATGTCGGTGAGCCGGGAAGTCCGGGGTACCTGCAGCGCAAAGAGCTTTGGGCGTTCGTCAGCGGTGGGCTGCTTTATCTGCTGTTAGCGGCCATGATCGTCGGACAGTTCATCAAAGGCAAGGCGGCGCAGCGCCGGCTGCTGCGACGCTATCGCGATGATGAATGGTTCGATCTCGTCACGCCGGAAGGCAAAGTCATCGGCAAAGCGCCCCGCTCTTTATGCCACGGCAATCCCGATCTGCTGCATCCGGTGGTGCACGTGCATGTGTTCAACTCAAAGGGCGAGCTTTGGCTGCAAAAGCGCGGGGCGAACAAGGAAATTCAGCCCGGTAAATGGGATACTTCCGTAGGCGGCCACGTCAGCAGCGGCGAAAAAATCGAGCAGGCGCTCCTGCGCGAAGTTCGTGAGGAGCTTGGCATCGATGTGCTGGCGAATGAGCCTCTCTTTCGCTACGTCATGCGCTCGAATTACCAAAGCGAGCTGGTTTATGCTTTTCGCGGCTTTCATGACGGACCTTTTTATCCCCCGAAAGATGAAATCGAAGAGGGCCGGTTTTGGAAAATCAGCGAGATTCGGCGCGCCTTGGGCAAGGGCATTCTAACCCCCAATTTCGAGCAGGAATTTGCCCTTTTGGAAAAGCTCAAGATTGTCTGAAGCTTCGGAACGTTTCTAAGCGAAACAGGCGGAGCAGGCAAAAAAATACTTGCATTTTTTTTTAAATCCATTATCTTTTATGCCGCAAAAGGCGGGAGTAGTTCAGTGGTAGAACACAACCTTGCCAAGGTTGGGGTCGCGAGTTCGAGCCTCGTCTCCCGCTCTTTTAAAGCCTCGGTTAATAACCGGGGCTTTTCTGTTTTCAGCCTGCGCCGTATTTCTGCATGTCGAGCCTGCTGTATTCTTGAGGTGCTTATGATCAGATCGTTTTTTCTTTTCGGATTGGCGGCGTACTGCCTGACGGCCGCAGAGCTGCCCATCCCCATCGAAGAGATCGAACGCGCTCTGGATAATGAGCTGCACGCCTGGTATCCCCGCTGCATCGATACGGTTTACGGCGGCTACTTGACGCACTTTGACGCCCGCTGGCAGCCGCTCGCCCGGCAAAATAAAATGATCGTCACTCAGGCGCGCTGCCTGTGGACCGCCTGCAAGGCGGCGATGCTTTTTCCGCAGGACGGCCGCTATCGTTCGGCCGCTGAGGCCGGCTTGCCGTTTTTACGCGAAAAGATGTGGGACTTGGTCTACGGCGGTTTTTATCAAGAGCGCAGCCGGGAGGGCGGACCGATCTTTGAAGGCTACACCGATGAAAAACGCGTCTACGGCAACGCCTTCGGTCTTTACGCGGTCACTGCCTATTATGAACTGACGCACGATCCGAAAGCGCTGGAATTCGCCAAAGAAATTTTTAATTGGATAGAAAAGACTGCCTACGATTCGACCAACGGCGGCTATTTCGATTACATCCGTCGCGACGGCCGCGTTTACGGCAAAGGATACGGCTCCTCGACCGGCGATTCCCTGCTCTTCGGCTATAAGGATCAGAATGCAACCATCCACTTGCTGGAAGCCTACAGCGAGCTCTATCGTCAATGGCCTGATCCCTTCCTGCGCGAACGGCTGCTCGCTCTGCATCATCTCGTCCGCGATGTCTTTACCGGCTCGGAAGGATATATGCGTCTGTTTTTTACTTCCGACTGGCAGCCGGTTTCGCACCGCGATTCAACGGAAGCTTTTATTCTCCGCAATTATTACTATGATCACATTTCCTTCGGCCACGACATCGAGACCGCCTATTTGCTGCTTGAAGCTTCGGATGCTTTGGGTTTAAAGCAGGATGAAAAGACGCTTACCGTCGCCAAGAAAAAGATCGATTTTGTGCTCGATTACGGTTGGGATGTGGAAAAGGGGGGCGTTTACCATGCCGGCTACTGGTTCAAGGGAGAATCTTTGCCAAGGGTCATCAAACGCGAAAAAGATTGGTGGGCGCAGGCCGAAGCGCTCAACTCGCTGCTAATGATCTCGCTGCTCTATCCCAATGAGCGGCGCTATCGGCCTGCACTCCAAAAACAGTGGGAGTATATCAAAACCTATCTCATCGACTGGGAAAACGGCAGCTGGTTTTCCTTAGGACTGGATGAGACTCCTGCAGCCGCCGGTGCTCCCAAAGCGCACGCCTGGAAAGGGCCCTACCACACCGGCCGCGCCTTGATGAACTGCCTTAAAATGCTGCACACGGGCAGGCTGTTCGATGATCACGTGTCCCAGTGATTCTCTTCCTGACTCGACCACTCCTCCGGCCGCGTTTTGATGTCGTATTTTTTGATCTTTACATGTAAATTCTGCCGCGGCATGCCGGCAATGCGTGCGGCTTTGGAAATGTTGCCGTGCGTTCGCCGCAGCAAATCCAAAATATATTCTCTCTCGAAATGATACTTGGCTTCGTTGTAGGGAATGAGCTGTTCGCACGACGGCCACCAGCGCGGTGAAGTCGAGTGCAGCTCGAGGGGCAGCTCCTCCGCACCGATCCAGTCGGTGTCCGTAAGCGCCACCACACGTTCGATGATGTTTTCCAGTTCGCGTACGTTTCCAGGCCAATGATAAGCCTGCAGCAATTCAATAGCTTCCGGCTTGAAATAAATGCCCAAATGATGATGCTTTTGTGAATATTTGCGCAGAAAATGACGAGCCAGGGGTTCGATGTCTTCCGGCCGCTCACGCAGTGGAGGAATCTCGATGGTGATGACGTTGATGCGATAATAGAGATCTTCGCGAAACTTGTTCTGCTCCACCAGCTTTTTCAAGTTGCGATTGGTGGCGGCAATGATGCGCGCCTTGCTGAAACGCTCTTCGCTGTCGCCGATACGAAAATAGGATCCGTCCTGCAGCACCCGCAGGAGCTTGACCTGCGTCGCCATGCTCAGCTCGCCGATCTCGTCCAAAAACAACGTCCCGTTCTCCGCCAGTTCAAAAAACCCTTTTTGGCTCTTATACGCGCCGGTATAGGCCCCCTTTTCGTGACCAAAAAGCGCGCTCTCCAGGAGCGTGTCGGGTATGCCGGCTGCATGCACCGGCACAAAGCGGCCGTTGCGGACATGGCTGTTCTGATGAATCATGCGCGCTACGACTTCTTTGCCCGTTCCCGTTTCCCCGACGATGAGCACGGTCGAATCGAGCGGCGCCACCTTGCGGATCAAGCGTCGGATATGAGCAATGGCCTCACTACGGCCGATCAGCAATTCGCCTTCCATGAGCGCCTGACAGACTTCGGTTTCATTCACGGTCCCCTCACCTCTTCCTGATTGTGGTTCCAGACTTTTCTTATCAATAAGCATGCCGTTTTTACGAGACGAACCTGCAAAAAAAATCGAACTGGAAAAAAATCATAATAGCAATAAAATTAGGATGATAAGCTGCCATATTCTGATTGAGGCGAGTATCCTCTTTTTTGTAAAGGCATATGAAAGATTCGAGATTGTGGCGTCCGGTCTACACTTTCCGCTCATTACTGTGACCGTCAAACGGTCTTGTTTGCTGAGCGCCGGATTTGTATATTCTATCAATTTGGAGAAAAGATGAAACTGCTGCATTTTTCCGATACCCACTTGGGGTTTTCCGACACGTATCGTATCGATCCGCAGAGCGGGCTCAATCAACGCGAACAGGATTTCTATGACGCGTGGCGGCAGGTGATCGAGGCCGTCCTTGAGCTGAAGCCGGATTTCGTCGTGCATGCCGGTGATCTTTTTCACACGCCTCGACCGAGCAATCGCGCCATTCGCGTTGCTTTGGAGGGCATTCAACAGGTCAGCAGCGCCTGCATTCCGTTCATCCTGGTTTCCGGGAATCACGAGACGCCGCGCATCCGCAGCACCGGCTCGATTTTCGAGGCTGTTGCGCTTTTCCCCAACGTCTATGCCGCCTATCGCAGCCGGCTGGAAACATTTGTCGTCAAGGACGTCGAGTTTACTTGTCTGCCGCATTGTTCGACGCAGGAAGAACTCGAACTCGCCTTGAAGGAGCTGCAGGGTCTTGGCGAAGCTTTGCGCCCCCGCATTCTGGTGACGCACGGCGCCTGGAGCCGCAGCGAGTACGGCATGGGCGAATTCAACGAGCAGCGTCTGCCTGATCTGGAGGAAACCGCCGGTGTGAGGTTCAATTATGTTGCCCTCGGCCATTATCATCGTCCCGTCGAGATTCGTCCGAACGTCTGTTACTCCGGCTCGACCGAGCGCACCAGCTTTAACGAGCATGCCAACGCCTGCGGCTACCTTGTCGTCGATCTGACGACCGGCGAGCGGCAGCGGTATGAAATTCGGACGCGCCCGATGCTCAAGTTGCCGATCCTTGACTGCAGCGGCAAATCGGTTGCTGACATAATTCAGGACGTCGCCGTGTCGGCATCAACGGTGCCTGAAGGGGCGATGGTGCAGCTTTGTCTGGACAATGTTGAACCGGACGCCTTTCTCAAGCTCGACATGCGGCAGATCGACGATCTTTTCCGACGTGCCCTTTATTTGGAAAAGCAGCTTTTTCGCCGTATCGACGAAAGGCAGAACGTGCAAAGCGGAACCAGCATGATCCGCCCGCTGCCGATCGAGTTTGCCGCCTTTCTTGAGTCGCTGCCGGACAATTCGTATTCCAAAGAAAAGCTGCTGCAGCTGGGCATTCGTTATCTGAGCATGGAGTAAATCGGGCGCATGGTCATCAAGTCGTTAAAGCTGCGCAACTATCGCCGGTTTCGGGAGCTGGATCTCGAGCTGCCGGAGAATATTATCGGCATTATGGGACGGAACGGCGCGGGCAAGTCGACGATCGTCGAAGCGATCGGCTGGATTCTATACGGCAATCGAGTAGTGCGGACCGATCGGTTCGACGTGCGTTCGCTGGCTGCCGAGGAACGCGACGTCTGTACAGCCGAGATGGTGTTCGTTTACGGCGGCCAAGAGTACCGCATAGAGCGGCGACTGAAGGGCAAACAGGCGATCATCGAGGCGGCGGTGTGGCGGGGCGGGCAGGGCGAGCCCGAGGCGGTGCAGGATCGCGGCGTCAATGAATTCATCGAAAATTTGCTGCAGCTCGACTGCCAATCTTTTCTTGCTTCGGTCTTTGCCCAGCAAAAGGATTTAGACAAGCTTTCGTCGTTGCGGCCTGAGGAAAGGCGGCAGACAATCAGCCGGTTGATCAACATCGATCGGATCGATCGCGCGCGCGAGCAGGTTCGCCGCGACGTTAACGAAAAAGCGGCAATCGCCGAAGGCAAACGTTCTTTGGCAAAGGACCCGCATGAGCTCAACAGTAAAAAAGCCGAGCTTTTACAGCAAAAGGGTCAATTGGCTTCCGATTTGGATGCTTGCTCGGCAAGCGTACGCGCCTGTGAGGACGTACTGGCCCAAAGCAAACAGCGGTTCGAGGCCGTATCGCTCAAACGCGATCAGTACCAGCAATGGCAGGCGCAGATCGGGCGACTGGTGTCGCGACAGGAGGAACAGATCAAAAACCATAACCGCGCCGAGCAGGAGCTGCAGCAGGTCGCTGCAGCGGAGAAAGAGCTTGCGCAGCTGCGACCCGAGCTGGCGGATTGGGAGACCGTCGTGTCGCTTAAAGAGCGGTTGGAAGAGGAGCGGCAAAAGGCGGCGACCCTGCGGGGGCTTTTCGACAAGCGGGGAGTTTTGCTTGCGACACGGCAAAAGGAGCAAGCCGCTCTTGCGGAAGCCGAAGCACGCGGGCGAGAGTGGACGGCTCTGAATGAGGAGGCGCAGCGCCTGGCAGCAGAGGAAAAGGCGCTTGAGGAAGAGCTGACGCATTGGCGCGAACGAGAAAAAGCGGCCAACGCGGAAAAAACGGCGGCACGCAGGCGCGGCGAAGAACTCAAGGGCAAACTGCTCAAAATTCAGGAGCTGGGTCCGGAGGGTGAGTGTCCGGTCTGCACGCAGCGGTTGGGCGAGCGCTTTGGCGATGTGGTGCACAATCACGAGGCGCAGCTTGAAGAGTTGCGTGAAACCTATCGTCGCTTCCAAAAAGAGGAGGAAGAGGCTCGAGAGAAAATAGCGCAGATGGAAGAAAAGCTGCGGCAAGTTCGGCAGGCTCAGCAAGAAAATGCCAGAAAAGAACAGAGTGCGTCCGAAGCGCGGCGTCGGACCGAAGAATGCGCCGGACATTTGCAGCAGATCGACGAGCAATTGCGCGTTGTGGAAAGCGAAATAGCTTCTCTCGGTGAGGTTAAATTTGACGAAGAAGAGTATCAGCGTGTCAAGGAACGCTTTGAGTACCTGAGTGATCAGAGCCGAAAGGCATCGCGGTTGGAAGAGCGGGCATCCAGGCGAAAGGAAGTCGAGGCGAACCTGCAGGCTGCGGCAGAAGCGTTGCGCAGCTTGGCTGAAGAGATCGCTGCGGCAAATGCGGCGCAGGCTGCCCTCGGCTATGACGAGAACGATTTTCTGCAGAAAAAAGAAGACGTGGAACAGGCGACGCGTCGTCTGGATGCCGCAAGGGAAGCCGCCAATGCCGTGCAGGTGGAATTGGCAAAATTGGAACGCGATCTGCAGAATCTCGAGCAGGAAATCGGTGCGCAAGAGAAATTGCGCGCCGAGTTGGCCGAGCTTGAAGCAGAGATCGCCTCCTTAAAACTGTTGGATGAGCTGTTGGGGAAATTTCGACTCGATTTGGCGGGGAGGGTCCGTCCGTTGATTGCGCGGCGCGCGTCGGAACTGCTGGCGCTCACCACTCATGGCCGCTATTCGCAGATCGATCTGGATGAGGATTACGCCATCCGCATTTATGACGGCAACCAGGCTTTTCCCATCAAGCGCTTTTCCGGCGGAGAAGAGGATCTGGTCAATCTGTGCCTGCGCATTGCCGTCAGTCAAGTGGTAGCCGAACGGGTCGGCGGCGCGCCGATCAATTTCATCGTACTCGACGAAATTTTCGGCTCTCAGGACTCCGAACGCCGCAACCTCATTCTCGAGGCCCTGAACCGCCTCTCCGCACAATTTCGGCAGATCTTTATCATAACCCACATCGAAACCATACGCGACATGCTGCCGGTGCTAATAGACGTCGAGCCTATCGACGAGTCAACCAGTCGCGCGCGGCTGGTGTAAAGCTGCTCGTCTCTCCAGGTACTTCTGCTTCTCAGCTTGTCGGCGACTCGGTTTCTTCCTCGAAATGCTCGGCCTGCTGCTGAACGGTTTTGAAGCTCAGGCCCATCAGCGAGAGGATAATCAGTCCCACGAGCAATACCGGAATAAAGTTGATGCCGTGAATAACAAAGGCAAAAGTCAACGCTTCACCCGGCGGCACATTGTAGAGGCCGAGCGCCAACTGACAAAGGTAATGATAGGTGCCGACATAGCCGGGGGAGGAAGGGACGACGACTGCTATAGTTGTAATGACCAGCAGCACAAGGGAAGCCGTCCAGGGCAAGTTGTAAAGTTTATCAAAGCCGAATGCCGCGAGCCCGAGACGGAAAACATACATATAGCAGAACCAGATGACCACGGAAAGGACGGCGACGATGAGATAGTCCCTTTTCCGCCGCAGAGCAGTCAAGCCGTCAAGAAAGGAGCCTACTAGGTGCACGAGGCGGCTGCTGAGGTGGGCGGACAGGGGCGAAAAAAGTCTTTCGATGAGCCGGCTTGCCGCAGCACGATGTCTCTTCATCCAAATTAAAAACGCGAGAAACAAGATGAGGACAGCCAAGGTAATCATGCCGCTCTTCCGCACCCAGTCCGGAAAGGGAAAGACAAGCAGGGTCAAAGCTGCCAAAAGCAAAAGGGTAAAGGCGTCTAAAAGCCGCTCGATGACGATGGTGGCAAATACGGTACCGCCGGCAACCGATCTGCGTCGCGAGACGATAAAGGCGCGTACCACTTCGCCCAAATGAGCCGGCAGAAAGTTGTTGGTCATGTAACCAATCATCAAAGCTGAAAATAAAATATTCATATCAAGGCGGGAGGTAGAGCTGAGGAAATAGCGCCATCTAAGCGCTCTCAGCCAGTGGCTAAAAAAGATGACGGCTAGTATGGGCAACAGCATGAGGACGTTTATACGTCGAAAAGCAGCCGCCATCTGTGCCAAATCGACCTTTCGGAAAGCCAGATACAAACAGAGAAAAGCAAAAGCAAAACCGACCCATACTTTCCAATCTTTGATGCCTTTGGTCATCCTTACTCCCAAAAATCCGCTCTTCTCCCGCAAATTTGCTTAATATGCTTGATTCCCCCCGGACAAATCCCTATATTTTGCGCTAACTAGAGGGAATTACCGCGGGAAAAAGTAGGTTTTTTTAACGTCATTTCAAACGAGGAAAAGATGAGCGCCGAGAGACCCTTAGGGATCTTTATTGTTTGCGATCAGGATTTGCCGCTTCGACTCCGGACAGCGCAGCGGCTCGGCATTCCTACGGCACAGATTTTGGCGCCGCCGGCAACGGAACGCACGCCGGCGAAAATCGCCGAACTACAGAAGTCTTTTACCGACGCCGGTTTAAAGATCACCGTGGTTTTTTGCGGTTTTCCCGGTGAAAGCTATGCCGATATTCCCACGGTCAAGCGCACGGTGGGTCTGGCGCCGGCAGCTACGCGGCAGGAACGTCTGCTCGAGGCCAAACAGATTTCCGACTTTGCGCGTCGACTCGGCGTCGATGCAATCGGCCTGCATATCGGCTTTATTCCGGAGGCCCCAGACGATCCCAACTACACGCCGCTGGTATCGGCGGTTCGGGAGCTGGCTCAATACTGCTCGGGTAACGGCCAGCGCCTGCATTTGGAAACCGGCCAGGAAACCGCCGAGACGCTGCTGCGGTTCATCAAAGATGTCGATGCGGCCAATTTGGCCGTTAATTTCGATCCGGCCAACATGATTCTTTACGGTTCCGGCGAACCGCTTCCCGCCTTGCGCCTGCTCGGCCGTTACGTGCGCAGCGTTCACTGCAAGGACGCGCGCTGGGCCGAAAAGCCCGGACAGGAGTGGGGCATGGAAACGCCGCTCGGCGAAGGTCATGTGAATATGGCCGCCTTTATCGCTGCCCTCGATGAGATCGGCTATCAGGGACCGTTGACGATCGAGCGGGAGATTGCCGGCGAAGCGCAGGCCAAGGATATCGAAAAAGGCGTACAACTTTTAAGACGGTTGCTCGAAAATCGATAAACTTGCGGGAAAATTTTTCCACTCTGAAAAACTCTCCTTATGGCCTCATGTTATGGAATGGTGCTTCTTAAAAAGAGGGTAGAAAGACGAGGCGGAAATACATTTTTCATCCGTCGGTGCTATTGAAAAACTGCTGGAGCAGAAGCGATCGGCAATAAAAAGCCGTTTGGAATAAAAGAACTAGCGTTTTTGTCATATTGAAAAAATCAGTCGTTTTTTATCATAACGAACAGGATGCCCGCTTAAAGGATTGTTATGGTTAAAATCAGACATCACGAGCAAAAGGGCAAATTGATTGCGGTCGAAGGGCTGGACGGCTCCGGCAAGTCGACGCAGATCTATCTGCTCAAACGATGGCTGGAGATCGAAGGCTATCGCGTCTCGTTTACCGAGTGGAACTCTTCCTTTCTCGTCAAACGAGCGACCAAAAAAGCTAAAAAGCTCAAACTGCTGACGCCGACGACCTTTTCTCTCATTCATGCCACAGACTTTGCCGATCGTTATGAACGACAGATCTGGCCGCTTTTGCGCGCAGGCTATATCGTGCTTTCCGATCGCTATTTCTTTACTGCCTTTGCGCGCGATGTAGTGCGCGGCTGCGATCCCGAATGGGTGAAAAATCTCTACAGCTTTGCGGCGATGCCGGACATTACCTTTTTCTTCCGCGTGGAGCCGGCGGTTGCCATCGCGCGCATCCTCGAAGGCCGGCCCGAGCTCAAATACCACGAGGCGGGTATGGACTTGAATCTTTCGCCCGATCCTTATGAGAGCTTTCGCATCTTTCAGGGACGCATCAATGACGCGTATGAAAGTATGATCGAGCCCTTCGGATTTACCGTCATCGACAGCAATCGGCCGGCGGATATTGTCCAGATGGAGGTACGCAATATTGTAAAGCAGCGGGTCGATTTGCCGCAATACAAACTGCGTTCAAAGGTGAGCCTATGAAATTTTATGGAAAAGGCATTCCAGGCGTCAATGCGGATGAGCTGACGGGCAAACTGATCGTCATCGAAGGGGCGGACGGCTCCGGCCGATCGACGCAAATTCGTCTGCTGACCGAATGGCTCGAGGGCCGCGGCAAAGCCGTAGTTGATGTTGGACTCAAGCGCTCCAATTTGGTCAGCGCCGAGCTCGAAGAGGCTATGAAGGGAAACATTCTCAGCCCCTTAACAATGAGTCTCTTTTATGCAACCGATTTTGCCGATCAGATGGAAAACCGCATCATTCCGGCTCTAAAAGCCGGATTCATCGTGCTGGCCGACCGCTACATCTATACATTGATGTCGCGCGATATCGTGCGTGGGGGTAATCCGGACTGGCTACGCGGCATTTATGAACAGATCGCCATCGTTCCGGACGTGGTCTTCTATCTCGATGTGGCTCCCCGCTATTTGATCGAACGTAATCTTAACAAGAACAAGACGCTCGATTATTGGGAGTCGGGCATGGACATCCGTCTGTCGCGCGACATTTTCGACAGCTTTATCAAATATCAGCGCAAGATACGCCTGATCTTTCATGATTTGAGCAAACGCTACGGTTTCCAGACCGTAAACGGCAACCGCCGACCGAAGGTGATCGCAGCAGACCTTCAGCGTCGCATCGAAAAAATCTTGTAGGTGACGATATGCCTGAAAAAGAGATGGACAGCGACGAGCTTGCGAAAGAACTGGCTTTTCAACTTGAACTGTTGCGCCAGGATTTCAGCCGGACGGTCGAGCGCTATCGCACCACCGTCGAAGCCGAATTGGTCAATCTGATCTCCCTTTTGCGCGGCGATTCGACCGGCGATGAGGTCGAAAAAAAACCGGAAGTCGAGACACTCAAATTTCTTCTCGAATTGATCGCTTCGACGCGCTATAAAAAGGATAAAGGCAGATTTAAGGATATTCGGCGCATTCACGAGTTGGTCAAGACAATCAGCAATCGTCTTGAATCAACATGACACCTCGTCAGCTGTTGCGGCGCGCCGCAATCGACATCGGCACCAATTCGACGCGTCTGCTGATCGCCGATGTGGATGATAACGGGCGCGTGCTGCCCGTTTTTTACCAGGAAGCACTGACGCGATTGGGTGCCGGATTTCTCGAGGACGGCTCCCTTGACGTCGTTGCGCTTCGGCGCGTTACCGCCGCGGTTCGTACCTTCAGTTCTACTGCAAAAAAGATGGCCGCGCATGAGGTTCGCCTCTTTGCCACCAGCGCCGCCCGCGATGCCGTTAACCGCGACGAGGTGGTTCGTCAGATCCGGCAACAGAGCGGTACGGAGTGTTTTGTGCTGAGCGGAGAAGAGGAAGCGCGTTTGACTTTTCTCGGCGCCGCGAGCGGCATCGACTGGAAAGGGCGATGGGTGCTGTGCGATGTCGGCGGCGGCAGCACCGAAATCATTGCCGGCGAAGACCGGGCGATGTTATCGTCCGTTAGTCTGCAGCTCGGCAGCAGCCGCGAGACGCGCCGTTTTTTCCACACTGATCCGCCGACGCACGATGAACAACAAGCCCTCCGGCAACATGTTCGATCGGTATTGGGAGCTTTGCCGCCTTTATGTGCCGGACTGCTGGTTGCTTCCGGCGGGACCGCCTATACGGCCGCTGTTTTGTGTGAAAAGAGCGCCGTTGCCGATCCCTTTGAAGTGGAAGGACGCGAGGTTCGGCGGGAGGAACTCGAGGATTTGATCATAAAAGTTATCCGAAAAGCCCTCTCGGAACGGCGAGCGATGCCGGGACTACCATCGGAACGGGCCGAAGTGCTGCCGGCAGGCCTGCTGATCTATCGAGAAATGATGGATTTTTTCGGCGTGCAAAAGCTAAAAATTACGTTGCGTGACGCTTTGTTCGGAGCGGTATTGGAAAAGGAGTGGTTCAGTTGAATCAGTTGCAAATCGAATCGGTCAACCTTTTACTTAAGCGGTATGAGCGAGAGCCGGAACATGTGCGTCATGTGACCAGGCTGGCGCTGGAACTTTACGACCAGTTGACAGAGCTGCACGGTCTCGGCAGCCGCGAGCGCGGACTGTTGGAAGCGGCGGCGCTGCTGCACGACATCGGCTGGTCGCAGAGCGCGACGGCGCATCATAAGGCGTCGCAGAGGCTTATTCTCGGCGCCGAGCTGGCAGGGTGGAGCGACGAAGAGAAGCTGATCATTGCCAATATCGCCCGCTACCATCGCAAGTCATCGCCGAAAATCAAGCATCGAAAATTCGCACTGCTGAGCGATCCTGCCAAGCAGGTCGTCCTCAAATTGGCGGCAATTCTTCGCATCGCCGACAGTCTTGATCGATCCCATAACGACGTTGTCGAAAAGATCATCTGTCATATCGACCATGACCTCGTTCGATTGGAGGTCTTTTGCCGTTATGACCTGGGATTCGAGCTCTATGCCTTTGAAAAAAAACGCGGCATGTTCAGCGAGGTCTTTGGCCTGGATATCCTCATCGACTCGGTGCGCAACATCAATCTGCAGAGACAGAGACATGAATGACAACGCAAAGCGTCCGTCACTGTCCACGCAAAAGGGAGATGGCGGCAGAACCGAACTGATCGACGGATCGACAGTGGAAAAGAACCATTTGCGCACCGAAGCCTACGGCACGCTGGACGAAGCGAACGCCCTCATCGGCTGGGCACGGGCCAAAGCGCTCCAGGAAAGAACGCGAGAATTCCTGTTGACCGTGCAGAATCATCTCTATGTCATTAATTCCGAGCTGGCCTGTCCGATAAACCGGCTGCACTTGCTGAACCTGCGTCTGAAAGGCGAGCATTTGCAGCAGATCGAGAGCGAAGCAGCACAGGTGGAAGAGCAGCTGCAGCTGCCGCGCAAGTTTGTCCTTTACGGTCAATGTGAAAGCTCGGCGGTTCTCGATACGGCGCGCGCGGTCGTCCGTCGCGCCGAAAGACGTATCGTCGAGCTCGAAGAAAATGAGCCGCTGAGTAACCCGTCCATTCTTCCTTATATCAATCGACTCTCGGATTGCCTTTTTCTCTTTGCCCGCTATGAAGAGTTTGCCGCCGGCGTGCCTTATGCGCATCCGGAAATTTCATGACAGGAATTAAACATCATGCGCCGAAGCAAGGATCGCCTCGCTTTTTTGTTGCTTTTTACGCTTCTCAATTGCAGCCGAACGCCCGAGCTCACCGGCCGTTTGCCGCGTTTAGAAGAGCGCGACGGCGCCGTGCGGCTGATTGTCGACGATCAGCCGTTCCTCATGATCGCGGGCGAGCTCCACAATTCCAGCGCCTCTTGTTTGGACTCAATGGACAGCCTCTTTGCGCGTTTGGCCGCTTTGAACCTGAACACCGTTTTGGCGCCGGTGTCCTGGGAATTGATCGAGCCGCATGAAGGCGAATTCGACTTTACGGTCGTTGACGGCCTTTTGGCTGCGGCGCGGGAGAACGGCCTCAAACTGGTGCTATTGTGGTTCGGCTCGTGGAAAAACACCGAATCGAGTTATGTGCCGGCCTGGGTAAAGCGGGACACGCGCCGTTTTTCCGCGCCCGAACGCGCAGCGGTGAGCAGCGGGAGATATTGTCGGCGTTGTGTCGTGAAGCGCAGCAAGCGGATACCCGCGCTTTTGCCGCGCTTCTCCGCCATTTGCGTCAGGTCGACGCATTCGAACAAACGGTGCTGATGGTGCAGGTGGAGAACGAGACCGGCCTTTTGGGTGATGCGCGTGATTTTTGCGCTGCAGCCGATTCGGCATTTCACTCGCCGGTGCCGCGGCAGCTGCTCGATTCGCTGAGCAAACGGGAGAACCGACTGCATCCCGAATTGCGCGCCGCCTGGCGCAAAGGCGCAACAGGTACCTGGCGGGAGGTTTTCGGCGACGAAGCAGAAGAAGTCTTTTCCGCCTGGTACATTGCCTCCTATGTTGAGGCAGTCGCCCGCGCCGGCAAAGCAGAATATCCGCTGCCGATGTACGTCAATGCCTGGCTGCGCGCTGAGGGGCAGAAACCCGGCGAGTATCCCAGCGGCGGGCCGATCGACAAGGTGATCGACGTTTGGCGCGCCGCCGCGCCGTCGATCGATCTGTTTGCGCCGGACATCTATCTGCCGAATTTCAAGCAGATCTGCGCCGACTATGCGCGCAGCGACTATCCGCTGCTTATCCCGGAAACGCATCGAAACAGAGAAAGCACGGCGCGGGCACTCTATGCGTTTGCTCAGCACAACGCCCTCTGTTGTGCGCCCTTTGGCATCGAAGATATTCTCGACCCCCTGGCGTTTCAAAAAGGGTGCGGCTTTCTGCAGTCTCTTGCACCGATTTTGACGACGCATTGCGGCGGCCGAGACATGGCGGGCGTACTACAGGAAGGCGATGAGACGGATACGCTAAGTCTCGGCGAGTACCGGTTTTTCATCCGCTATCATGCCAAAGCCGGCATAGGCTACGGGCTGATTGTCCGAACCGGCGTCGACACATTTCTGGTCGGCGGCTCGGGCTTTGAGCTGCATTTTTTGCCGAAATGTGAAACGGAAGCAGCTCCACGCATTCTGCAGGTTGATGAACTGGTCTATCGAGATGGGAACTGGAGACTCTGCCGTCGGTTGAACGGCGACGAGACCGCTGCGCATCAAAGAGTCATCGTGCCGGAACTGCTGAACCCGGAACTCGCTGCCGGTCTGAAGGAAAGCACGACGCATCCGCCGTTGCCCAAACCGCCGGAAGAGTATGCTCTGCAAAGAGTGATTGTGTATCGGCTTTAATAAATTCTTGGGAGAAAAAACGATGAAGGCGACAATCATGAGTTTGACCCTGCTGATTAGTGCCGTCGGATACCTTTATGGGAACGACTATCCCATTCGGCCGCTTCCGTTTACGGCGGTTGAAGTTCAGGATACTTTTTGGCGCGGTCGCATGGAAACGGTCATCAAGGAGACCATTCCGCATGCCTTTCGCCAGAGCGAAGAGACCGGTCGCATTCGCAACTTTATGGCCGCAAGCGGCCTCATTTCGGCCAAATTTGAAGGGGATTTCGGTTTCAACGACAGCGACGTCTATAAAATCATCGAAGGCGCTGCTTATGCGCTGTCGCTGCATTACGACGCCGAACTCGACGCCTACCTCGATCGCTTGATCTCCTATATTGCTGCGGCTCAGGAAGATGACGGCTATCTTTACACCGCCTGGACCCTTAAAGCTCGCGAAAGCAATCCGGGCATCTATTGCTGCTACAACGAAAAGCGGTGGGACAATCTGCGCAGCAGTCACGAGTTGTACAACGTCGGTCACCTTTACGAGGCGGCTGCGGCGCATTTTCAGGCGACCGGAAAGCGGACTCTGCTCGATGTGGCGCTTAAAAACGCCGACTTTTTGTGCGAAACCTTTGGTCCCGATAAGCTGCAGGATTACCCCGGTCATCAAGAGGTGGAAATCGGCCTGGTGAAGCTCTATCGCCTCACCGGCAAAGAAAAATACTTGAACCTGGCGCGGTTCTTTCTCGATCTTCGCGGACGAGGCATCCGCAAATATCCCGAATACGGCCGAAACTGGGAGTTGGCGACCTATACGCAGGATCACAAGCCGGTGGTTGAGCAGGAAGAGGCGATCGGGCATGCGGTACGGGCGACCTATATGTACTCAGCCATGGCCGACGTGGCGGCTCTTTCGGGAGATCAGGCCTATTTAAGCGCCATCGATCGAATTTGGCGCAGCGTGGTGAACGGCAAGCTTTACGTGACCGGCGGCATCGGCGATGTTCCTGAAGGAGAAGCCTTCGGACCGGCTTATCATCTGCCCAACCGCACGGCGTACTGTGAAACCTGCGCCTCCATCGCCAATGTCTTTTGGAACCATCGCATGTTTCTTCTTCACGGCAGTGCCGAATACCTCGATGTTTTGGAACGTACGCTCTATAACGCCCTGCTGTCCGGATTGTCGCTGGACGGCAAAACTTTCTTTTATCCCAACGTCCTGGAAACCGACGGCGACGAACGAAGCCCCTGGTTCGGCTGCGCCTGCTGTCCCTCCAACCTTTGTCGGTTTATTCCCTCATTGCCCGGCTATATTTTTGCCGAAAAGGGCGAGGATGTATATGTCAACCTCTTTATCAGCAGTCGGACCACAGTAAATCCGAAGGGAATTCCGGTCGAATTGAACCTCAAAACCGACTATCCCTGGGACGGCAGAATCGAACTGATCGTCAACCCGAAAAAGGCCGGCCGATTCACTCTGCATGTCCGCATTCCGGGCTGGGCGACCGGCAGACCGGTTCCCAGTGATCTTTATCAATTTCTTGAACCATCCGACGAAAAGCCGCAGCTACTGTTGAACGGCGCTCCCGTCTCCTATCAAGAGGATAAAGGCTTTGCCGTCATTTCGAGGGTCTGGAAGCGCGGCGATCGTCTCGAACTGTTGCTGCCGATGCCGGTGAGGCGCGTGGTTGCCCACCGGAACGTCGTCGAAGACCGCGGCAAGGTTGCTCTGCAGCGCGGTCCGCTGGTCTACTGTGCCGAATGGCCGGACAATTATGGCCAGGTGCTCAACCTGGTCCTGCCCGATTCCGCAAATTTGACTTCCGCTTTCGAACCGTCATTGCTCGGCGGCGTTACCGTCGTTCGCGGGACCGCAGTCGCGCTCAAGATTGCCCAAGACGGCCTTTCGGTCGGCACCGAACGGCAGCCGTTTACCGCCATACCTTATTATGCCTGGGCGCATCGCGGAAAAGGCGAAATGACGGTTTGGCTGCCTAGAAAAATCGAGCGTCTGAGGATTCTCTCTTCCATTGAATGATTTATTGAGAGATTTTGGCGTTGTGAAGCAAAGCAATCAACATAGCGAATCTTGTACAACTTATCCTATAGTGACATCTCAGCGCGATTCGGAGATTGCGCAGATCTATCAGCAGCTGGTCAATTATCTCTCCGACTATATTTACACGGTGCGCGTGGAAGACGGCAAGGCGGTGGAGACGATTCACGGCCCGGGCTGCATCGCGGTAACCGGCTATTCTTCTCAGGATTATGCCGAGGATCCGGAGCTGTGGTATCGTATGGTGCATCCCGACGATCGCGAAGCGGTCACCAGGCAGGCTTCGCAGGCGCTGCTGGGCAAGGATGTGCCGCCGCTGATTCATCGCATTATGCATCGCGACGGCTCGATTCGCTGGGTGCGCAACACCATCGTGCTGCTGCGCGACGGCCAAGGAAAAGTCTATGCCTACAACGGTTTGATTACCGACATTACAGCGCAGAAACAGGCCGAACTCGATCTCCTGCAGAGCGAAGAAAAGTATCGCTCCCTGATCAACGACGTGCTGGAAAATTCGCGCATCGGCATTTCGATCTTGGACGCCGATCTGCGCATTGTGTGGATCAACCGTGCTTATACCGACTATCTGGGCGTTAGGCGGGAAGAGGTGCTGGGCAGAGATGCGCGTCGGCTGGTGCAGGATTGCCTGGCCGCCATTTTCGAAAACGGCGCCGAGTTTGCCCGCCGCGTTACGGCTACGTACGAAGATACGGAACGGACCGAGCATTTCGAAGTGCGCGTGCGTAATTTCGGCGAACTGCGCGAAAGGTGGCTTGAGTATTGGAGCATGCCGATCCGCAGCGGTCTTTACCGCGGCGGCCGAATCGAACACTATGCCGATATTACCGAACTGAAACGCATTCTTGACGAAGTCATCGAGAGTGAACAGCGCTACAGTCAGCTGCTGCATCATCTGACCGATTACATCTACTCGGTAAAGGTGCAGGATGGTCGACCGGTTCATACCTATCATGGCCAGGGTTCGCTCGCCGTCACCGGTTATACGCAGGAAGATTTTGCCATCAATCCTGATCTGTGGCTGGAAATGGTGCATCCCGACGATCAGCCGCTGGTGGTCGAGCATGCCCGCAAGGCGCTTCGCGGCGAGGAACCGCCGCCGTTGGAACACCGGATCATTCACCGCAACGGCTCTTTGCGCTGGGTCAAGAGCACCATCGTCCTGCGCAAAGACGAACAGGGCAATGTGGTTTCCTACGACGGCCTGATCAGCGACATCACGGAGTTGAAAAAGGCCGAGGAACAACGACGGCTGCAGGAAGAACAGCTGCGCCAAACCGACAAGATGGCCACGCTCGGCATCCTGGTCTCAGGCATGGCGCACGAAATCAACAATCCGAACAATTTCATCATGCTGAATGCCGAGATGATCGGCAAGGCCTGGCGTTCGGTGCAGCCGATTTTGGATCGCTATTTCGAGGAAAACGGCGATTATGTGGTGGCCGGAATGCCTTACTCAATTGCCCGCGAAAAGATCGGCGAGCTGATCGCCGGAATTCAGAAGGGGTCGCAGCGCATTCAAAACATCGTCAACGGGCTGAAGGACTATGCCCGTCAGGATACGGGAGCCATGGACCAGCTGGTCGACCTCGACGAGGTCGTCGATGCCGCAATCATGATCGTCAATAACCTCATCAAAAAGTCAACCGATTCTTTCTCTTTCGTCAAATCGGAGAGTCTGCCGCGTGTTAAAGGCAATTTCCAAAAGCTCGAGCAGGTTCTGATCAATCTGATTACCAATTCCTGTCAGGCGTTAAAAGAACCGCCGCGCGAAATTACCATACGCACCGGTGTCGATCGCTCCCAAAATATGGTTTATGCCATTGTACGAGATAATGGAGAAGGCATTTCGGAGAGCGATATGAAGCACATTTTCGATCCCTTTTTCACCACCAAACGGGACGGCGGAGGCACCGGTCTCGGCCTCGCCATTGCCTATTCCATCGTCAGCGATCACCGCGGCCGCCTGCAGGTGGAATCCAAATTGGGAGAAGGGACCACGGTCACCCTTTATCTGCCCATTGCCGAAGGGAATTAACGAGGAGCAGAACGTGAGTCGAAACAAAAGCCCGGAGATGCCGATCCTGCTGATCGACGACGAGCCGGATTTTTTGACCAGCGTCGAGATGACGCTGGCTGCGCAGGGGCTGACCAACGTCGTCAGCATCAGCGACAGCCGCGAGGTGGAACCGTTTTTAGCCGAAAACGACGTTTCGGTTATTGCTCTGGATATGAACATGCCGCATGTGCCGGGGCGGGTGCTGCTGCCCAAGATCATTCGCGATTACCCGGAGATTCCGGTGATCATCATCACCGCGGTCAACGACGTCGAGACCGCGGTCTCTTCCATGAAGGCCGGTGCCTTTGATTACCTGCTCAAACCCGTGGACGAAGCGCGACTCACCTCGGCGATCCGCCGCGCGCTCGAAATCAGCCAAATGCGCGCCGAAAACATTCGTCTGAAGGAATATCTGCTGTCGCGCAAACTCAAACATCCCGAGGCTTTTTCGGCCATCATCACCGCCAGCCCGGCCATGCATGCCATCTTTCAGTATGCCGAAGCCATCGCCAGGACCTCGCTGCCGGTGCTCATCACCGGCGAAACCGGCACGGGCAAGGAGCTGATGGCGCGGGCAATTCACGTTCTCAGCGGCCGGCGCGGCGAATTTGTCGCCGAAAACGTCGCCGGATTGGACGACAATCTGTTCTCCGATACATTGTTCGGCCATAAAAAGGGTGCTTTTACCGGCGCCGATCGCGACCGCATTGGGCTCATCGAGCGGGCGGCTGGCGGTACGCTGTTCCTCGATGAAATCGGCGATCTTTCGATCGAATCGCAGGTCAAGCTGCTGCGTCTGCTCCAAGAAAAGCAATACTATCCGCTCGGCTCCGACATGCCCAAGATGAGCGACGCGCGGATCGTAGTCGCCACGCTGCAGAACATCGAAGAGCTGGCAAAAAAGGATTTGTTCCGCAAGGATTTGTTCTATCGTCTGCAGTCGCACCACATTCATCTTCCGCCGCTGCGCGAACGTAAAGAGGATATTCCGCTGCTGCTGGATTTCTTTTTAGACAAAGCGGCCAAAGAGTTGGGCGTCAAAAAGCCGAATTATCCCCGTGAGTTGCTGATCCTCCTGCGCAACTACCCGTTTCCGGGCAACATCCGCGAGCTGGAGGGCATGGTGTTCGATGCCGTCAGCCGACATCAAGGCGGGGTGTTGTCCACCGAATCGTTTCGCGAAAAGATAGAGGGCCGGTTGTCTACCGGTGCGGCAGAGCTTTTCGAGGAGGAGGGTGCGGCGGTTCCGGTCAGCTTTGGTCACCCATTGCCGACCTTGCGGGAAGTGGAAACCGCTCTGATCGCCGAAGCGCTGCGCCGCGCCGAGGGTAATCAGTCCATCGCCGCAGGCCTGCTCGGTCTATCTCGGCGCGCTTTAAACAATCGGCTGCAAAGAATGAAGGACGCCTGAGTCCAAAGTTCTTCAAAGGGGTGCCACATTTCTTCCCAATCTCTTTTTCGAGCAACATACCTTAAATTATAAATATTAAAAAGATTAACTCAACTTTTCTCCGTCGACGCGTTTACAACGTGGCTCCCCTCTCTGTTTCCTTCCGGAAGGTCTGTGTTGGGATAATTATGCTAAAAAATAAGCACTTATGTGATTAAAATGCTGTTTGGCACGCCCTTTGATAAACAAATGGCGTAGCTGAACAAAACCTAAAGGAGGAAGCTATGAAACGGATGATATATGTTTTGACGATTGCTCTCTTGACGACTGTTGCATTTGCCGCTGATCAACCGACGAATGTGGAAAAAGCACGCATTGAATTGGCAAAAAGAGCACTGCTGGATGTCCTCAAGAGCGAAAATGCAGGAGCACGCAACAGCGCGCTGCATGTCATTGCCAAGATCAAATCCGATTATCCGGATGTCGATCTGACGGTCTTTAACGACATGCTGCTGAAGCTGAGCCGCAACGACGAGCGTTCTCTGATTCGTGTTAACGCCAACCTGGCTTATGCTTACATCAACAACCCCGAGTTGGCGGCCCGCGTCAAAGTCGAAGATCCGGAAGATCCGGCGGCTTTCTTTAACGCCCTGTACAACGAACTCAATAAAGCCGTGGTCGCATTCAACAATTGAGCCCTGTTTCCTTTCCTTTCTCAATGATGGGGGAGAGATGCTTCACTCTCCCCCAGGCTGCAACATATACAATGTGCTTCATCATACCTCATATTAAACGCTTCATGATTGCACTCTCCTAAGAAAGGCTCCGGCAGACCTCTGCCGGGGCTTTTTTATTGGTTAACCTTTTCTCTTTCCGGTTGGGAATTCGAAAAAAATAGCGTATTTTCGCCTTGCATTGATTTTATGGCGTTGAAAGCAGTCATCGCTCTGAAAACAAATTTCTGATTCTAATGAGATGCTGCCGACCCCAAACTCTTCCTTCATTACGCTTCTTTTTGTCTTAACCTATATCGGTATTGCGCTGGGGGAAATTCCCGGTTTGATGATCGACCGTGTGGGCATTGCCGTCCTCGGCGCAACCGCGATGGTGGTGTTCGGCGGTGTGTCCGTTTCTGAAGTCCATCGCGCCGTCGACCTGCCGACGCTTCTCCTTTTATATTCCTTGATGATCGTCTCCGCGCAATTGCGCCTGGGCGGATTCTATACACGTACAGCGTTGCGCATTACGCATCTGTCGACGCGGCCTCTGCTGTTGCTGGCCTTAATCATGTCGGTCAGCGCCTTTCTTTCGGCACTCCTGGCCAACGACATCATCTGCTTGGCCTTTACGCCGGTGTTGGTCTATTCACTGGCGGAAACGCGGCTCAATCCTGTGCCTTTTCTGCTGGGATTGGCGGCGGCGAGTAATATCGGCTCGGCAGCCACAATCATCGGCAACCCGCAGAACATGCTCATCGGCCAAGTGGGCCGACTCGATTTTGCTCAGTTTGTGCTCTGGTGTACGCCGCCTGCTCTTGTTTCCTTGGCCGGCGCGTACGGAATTATTGCTTTAGCCTTTCGCAGACGGATGATCTTAACGCAGCCCCTGCCGTTTTCCGAGACGCAAACCCGCTGGCCTGAGTTCAATGCCTGGCAAAGCGCCAAAGGGATTTTGGCCGTAACAGTTTTGGTCATCTTGTTTTTTTCGCCCCTGCCCCGCGAGCTCTCGGCTATCGCCGTTTCCGGCATCTTGCTGTTAAGTCGAAAGTTGGAGTCGCGCGAAATCATGGCGTTGGTCGATTGGAACCTGCTGGTGCTGTTTTTGTCGCTGTTCATCGTCATTCACGGCATTACGGAGGCTGGATTGCCGTCCTACCTTGCCGACGAACTGCAGCGGCGGGGGGCAGACCTGCGTAATCCGTATCTCCTCAGCGGCGTTTCCACCTTGTTAAGCAATCTGGTCAGCAACGTCCCCGCTGTGATGTTGTTGGTTAAATTTCTCGATCCGCATCAACCGATTCAATGGTATGCTCTGGCAGTTTCCAGCACCTTTGCCGGAAACTTGATCACCATCGGCAGCATCGCCAATCTGATCGTTTTCGAGCAGGCCAAGCCTTTCGGCGTTACGATCACGTTTCGCGAACATGCCAAGATCGGTGTGCCGGTGACCCTGTTCTCATTACTTGTCCTTTTTCTCTGGCTTGCCGTGACAACCTGATCTTGGGCAGGCCGCATTTCAAAACTGTCAACCTTGAATTTATATTGGGAGGTTTTATTCTATGCATGGACGCGAACTCATTCGAGCGGCAATGACCCTGCAGGACGTCGAACGAGTACCGTGGACGCCTTTTGTGGGCGTGCACGGCGGCGCCTTGATCGGCGTTAGCGCTGCCGATTATTTGCGTTCCGCAGATCATATCGTGAACGGCCTGACAAAAGCCGTGGAGCTCTACCGTCCCGACGGATTGCCGATTGTATTCGATCTGCAGCTCGAGGCCGAGATCCTCGGCTGCCGACTCGAATGGGCGGCTGAAAATCCCCCCGCGGTCGTCTCGCATCCCTTGGCCGAAGGATGCCCTCTTGGCGAACTGGCGTTGCCGAATGCCGATGACGGACGCCTGCCGATCGTTTTGGAAGCGGCGCAGCGTCTGCGGCAAAAATTTCCGGACTTGGCTCTCTATGGATTGATTACCGGTCCGTTTACCCTCGCCCTCCATCTTTTAGGAACCGACATTTTCATGAAAATGATGCTCGAGCCTGAGAGCATCAAGGAACTCTTTGCCTTCACGCAGCGGGTGGCCGAGCGTATGGCCGATTTTTACCTTGATGCCGGTGCCGACGTTATTGCCGTTGTCGATCCCATGACCAGCCAAATCGGGCCGGATCTTTTTCGGCAGTTTGTTACGGAACCAGCGACGGCTATCTTTTCTCATATCCGCAGCCGAAGGGCGCTCGGCTCGTTCTTTGTCTGCGGCCATGCCCAACAAAACATCGAAGCCATGTGCGAGTGTCGGCCCGACAATATTTCGGTGGACGAAAACATTCCTCTCGACTTTGTACGCGAAGTCTGTCTCAGCCGCGGGATCAGTTTCGGCGGGAACCTGCAGTTGACCGTGGTATTACTGCTCGGCAGCGAAAAAGACGTGCACCGGCACGTTGTGGAAACTCTAGATATCGGCGGCGAGCGCGGCTTTATCCTGGCGCCCGGCTGCGATCTTCCCTACCGCACGCCGATCGCTAATCTGCGCGCCGTTGCCGAGCTGGTCCACGACCCTTATCAACGGGAGGTGGCCCGCGCCGTCAGCAGCTCCGGCGAAATTTGTGAAGTGTGGGATATGAGCGATTACGGCAAAAGCGACCGCGTGATCGTCGACATCATTACCCTCGATTCCGAAGCCTGCGCGCCGTGTCAGTACATGGTTGAATCGGTCAAGGCCGTGGCGCCGCAGTTCAAAGACATCGTTGTTTGGCGCGAGCACAAGATCAAGCACACCGAGTCGGTTCAGTTTATGACCTCCCTGATGGTCAAGAACATTCCCACCATCTGCATCGACGGTAAGATCACTTTTGTTTCCCGTATACCGCCCAAAGAAGAGCTCATCGCCGCCATTCAGCGCCGAATCAATGAAAAGCTGCTGTTCAAAATTCGCTCCCGTAAAGGGGCGCTCTATTTGTTCGGGAAAACGGAAGAAGAGCTGGCGCCGTTGGAGGAGGTTGTTCGCCGCGCACTGCGCGAAACCGGCGCCGATATCGACCTTATTAAAAGCTGCAACCCTGAGGAGATGCACAAATTCGGCGTCGCTTTGACGCCGGCAGTGGTCCTGGCCGTCTATAAAATCAAAGCGGAAGGCATTGTACCGCAAGTCGCTGCGGTCAAAGAGTGGATAAAGGAAATCGTTTAGTGGCTGTTCCGCTTTACGTCATCACCGGCTTTCTCGGCAGCGGTAAAACGACGCTGCTCAAGCAGTTGTTGGTACGCTATGCCGACTCTCAACGCATTGCCGTCGTTCAGAACGAGTTCGCCGACGTCAATGTCGATGCTCGAGAACTGTACCGCACGGGCAAAGCTTTTCATCTTTTGGAAATCAACCGCGGCTCGGTGTTTTGTATCTGCCTGATTGCCGACTTTACGACCTCTCTGGCGGAATTCATTGATCATTATGCGCCGGACGCGGTTTTCCTCGAAGCCTCGGGCCTGGCCGATCCCATTGCCGTGGCGGAGATTTTGACTGCACCGTCGCTCAGCGGCAAGGTGTACCTCGCCAATGTCTGGTGCATCGTAGACGCCGCTTCATTTTTGCTGCTGGAACGGGGCAATGTGCGGCTGAGGCATCAAGTTCAGGTCGCCGATTTGCTTTTGCTTAACAAAACAGATTTGGTCGATGAACCAAAGCTGCAGTGCATAGAAGCGCGGCTGCGGGAAATCAATCCTGCGGCGCCGATCGTTCGCTCAGTCTATTGCGCAACGAATGCCGTCGCGATCGAATCAATCCGGAGCCTGCCGAAGCAGTGCTGTGGTGAGTTGTCGGGCAGGCCGGAAGTCGGCACAGCAATCCTCAAAAGCAGCGTAAAAGTCGAACGCCGGGCACTGGAAAAATTTCTCGAACAAGAGGCTGCTTCGGCATGGCGTATAAAGGGATATGTGCGGCTTTCGGACGGCGGTGCCGTTTCCGTGCAGGCGGTTTTCGGCAAGCTGCAAGTGGATACCGTGCCCGATTACACCGGTGTGACGCAACTGGTTGTCATCGGGCCGGAGGTGAAGCAGGACGAGTGTGCTGAACGCTTTCGTCGCTCCTGCGAAAAAAACACTTCAGCTGAATAGGCAAAGCGCAGTCGAATGCCGAAAAATTCGGCAAGCAAAGATGCAGTTTATCGCCAACCATCTAGGGAGCATATGGCCATGACTTCACGCGATAGGGTTTTGCAAAGTTTATCGCACCGTCAGCCGGATAAAGTTCCGATCGACTTTGGTGCGACTGCGGTTACGGGAATTCATGCCAAAATCGTGGCGGAATTACGGGACTATTTTAATCTCGAAAAACGACTGGTCAAGGTTCATGAGCCTTATCAGATGCTCGGTTTAGTGGAGCCGGATCTGCAGGAAGCGCTCGGCGTCGATGTGGAAGGGGTTTTCGGCCGTGAGACGCTGTTCGGCTTTCCCAATGAGAATTGGAAAGAATGGCGTTTTCTCGATGATTTCACCGTCCTGGTCTCCGAGCATTTTCAAACCGACCTGCAGCCGGACGGCAGTTACGTCATTTATCCCAAAGGCGATCGTTCGGCGCCGCCCAGCGGCCGCATGCCCAAGGGCGGCTATTTCTTTGACAGCATCATCCGCCAGGAGCCGATCGACGATTCCCGTCTGAACGTGGAGGACAATCTTGAAGAGTTTAGTGAGATTTCCGAGGTCGATCTGGCTTACTTTGAACAGAAAGCAAAGCAGGCGCGCGCCACCGGCAGAGCGGTCATTGCCTCGTTCGGCGGCACGGCGCTCGGCGACATTGCCCTGGTACCGGCGCCCTTTTTGACTCACCCGAAAGGCATCCGCGATGTGCAGGAATGGTACCTGTCCACGTTGATCCGTCAGGATTATGTTCGAAAGATTTTCGACCGGCAAACGCAGATTGCAGTGCGCAACTTGGAAAAGCTTTGGCAGCGTGTCGGCGATTTGGTGGACATTGTCTTTATCTGCGGCACCGATTTCGGCACGCAAAGCTCGACCTTTTGCTCGCCGGAGACGTTTCGCACTCTTTGGCTGCCCTATTACAAGCGCATGAACGACTGGATTCACAAAAACACGACCTGGAAGACTTTTAAGCATTCCTGCGGGGCGGTCGAACCCTTCATTCCTTTGTTCATCGAGGCGGGATTCGACATTCTCAATCCGGTACAGATTGCCGCCGCCGGCATGGATCCAAAGCATCTGAAAAGAGAGTACGGAGCCCAGATCACGTTTTGGGGCGGAGGCGTCGACACCCAGACCACGCTCATGTTCAAATCGCCCGCGGAGGTTCGCGCCGAGGTGCTGCGCAACTGTGAAATCTTTTCCCGCGACGGCGGCTTTGTCTTCAATACCGTCCACAATATTCAAGGCAATGTACCGTTGGAAAACGTGGTCGCCATGCTTCAGGCTGTGCGCGAATTCAACGGCGATTGATGCCCCGACGCCCTAACCCGACTCGCGAGGGCTGCGTGAAAAGACGATTCGACTATCGAATGCCGTACATTTGGGCTTTGTCACTAACTGCGGCGCTCGGCGGCCTGCTCTTCGGCTACGACTGGGTAGTGATCGGCGGCGCCAAGCCATTTTACGAAGCCTTTTTTAACCTCACCACTTCCTTTGAAATCGGCTGGGCTATGAGCAGCGCGCTGGTCGGCTGCCTTGTCGGCGCCCTGCTTTCCGGCGGGCCGGCAGACCGTTTCGGCAGGAAAAGGCTGTTGATCCTGGCGGCGGCGTTGTTCACTATCTCTGCCGTAGGCACTGCCCTGGCGCGCCGCTTTTCCGGCTTTGTCTGGTACCGTCTGCTCGGCGGCGTCGGCATCGGCTTGGCGAGCAATCTGTCGCCGATGTATATTGCCGAAATCTCGCCTGCGGAGATGCGCGGCAAATTCGTCTCGATTAATCAGTTGACCATCGTCATCGGCATTCTGGCGGCGCAGACGGCCAACTGGCTGATCGCGCAGCCGGTCCCCGCAGGCGCTTCTGCCGAAGAGATTCTGCAGTCCTGGAATGGACAATACGGCTGGCGCTGGATGTTCGGCGCCGAAACGCTTCCGGCAGCCTGTTTTCTTTTGGCCATGTTCCTTGTGCCTGAAAGTCCCCGATGGCAGGTTAAGAACGGCCGTTATGATTCGGCCTTGCGAACGCTGGCAAAAATCGGCGGCGATGATTTTGCTCAACAAAGCATGCGGGAAATTCAGGCCACATTGGCCGGCGAGAATCGGCGCGTGAATTATCGTGAGCTGCTGCAACCGCCTCTTTTGCGCGTGCTGACGATCGGCGTGACTCTTGCCGTCTTTCAACAGTGGTGCGGCATCAATGTCATCTTTAACTATGCCGAAGAGGTCTTTGCCGCCGCCGGTTACGGCGTCAGCGACATCCTGTTCAACATCGTCATCACCGGTACGATCAACCTGCTGTTCACCTTTATCGCCATCCGCACCGTTGACCGCTGGGGCAGAAAGCCGCTGCTGATCGTCGGCGCGGGCGGGTTGAGCATCCTCTATGTCCTCCTCGGCGCCGGTTATCGACTGCACCTCACCGGCCCTTTGATGCTTCTGCTTGTCGTGGCTGCCATCGCCTGTTACGCCATGTCATTGGCGCCGGTAGTGTGGGTGGTAATTTCGGAAATCTTTCCTAACCGCATTCGCGGAGCAGCCATGGCGGTCTCGGTTTCCGCATTGTGGATCGCCTGTTTTGTACTGACCTATACTTTCCCCTATCTCAACCGCGCTTTCGGCGCTTCCGGAACATTTTGGATCTATACCGCCGTCTGCGTCGGCGGTTTTTTCTTCATCCTGCATAAAGTTCCGGAGACCAAAGGGAAATCTTTGGAAGAGATCGAAACCGCGCTGATGCGCTCATGAACAGGAGGCTTTATGAGTCTGCTGCTTGCTTTGCTGCTGATGCTTGCTGCGCAACCGGCGGCCCAAGAGGTGGTTTCTTTGAGCGGCGAATGGCGTTTCCAGACCGACCCATTGGACGTTGGGGTGCAAAACCGTTGGTTCGCAGGCGACTTTTCGGATTGGGACTGGCGGCCGGTCCGCGTTCCTCATACTTGGCAGGTCGATGCCGGATTTGAGGACTATCGCGGAGCAGCCTGGTATCGGCGAACGGTGCATCTCCATGCGCCGGAGGACGCCTGTCTGCGCCTCGAATTCGACGCCGTTTACCGTGACGCCGATGTATGGGTGAACGGCCGAAAGATCGGCAGTCATTACAATTCGGGATGGACGCCTTTTGCGCTTGACGTGCCGCGCAGCGATGCCGGCATCTATCTCATTGCCGTGCGCGTCGACAATCGTTTTTCCGAAACGGCGCTGCCGTACAAGGACTCTTTTGACTGGGCCAACGACGGCGGCATTATTCGCGGCGTTCGATTGCGGGCTCTGCCGCCGCAGCATCTATTCGAACTGCGCGTCGATGCCCGCCCGCTTGAAAAATCTGCCGAATTGACTGCCGCTGTACGCGTCACTCGTCCTGAGGGATTGATGGTGCGGGCGTTTGTCTATGATCCTTCGGGAAATCTCGTCTGTTCTTTTGATCAGCCTGCAGAGGCGATTGTTCGGTTCGGGGGCCGTATTGACCGTCCGCAGCTTTGGCATTTTGATTTTCCCAATCTGTATACTTTTGCGGCGGAGCTGTACGACGGCAACCAGCTGCTGCATCGCTTGTCCACCCGCTTTGGTATTCGGCAGGTAGAGGTGCGCGACGGCTTTTTTTGGTTGAACGGCGAGCCGATGCGGCTGATGGGCGTCGAGTGGATGCCCGGCAGCGATCCCCGATTCGGCATGGCCGAGCCGATCGACTATGTCTGCAGTGTACTGGAGGATATGAAACGGCTCAACGCCGTCATCACCCGTTTTCATTGGCAACAGGACGATGCGGTGTTCGAATGTGCGGATCGCTGTGGTCTGCTGATCCAAGAAGAGATTCCGACTTGGGGTGCGGCCACGCGACTGGAAACCTTGGCGGCCGTGCAAGAACAGCAGACCCAAGAGATGATTCTTGCTCATTACAATCATCCGTCGATTTACGCCTGGGGTCTTTGCAATGAAATCCGCGGTCTCGAGGACGCGGGACATGTTTTTATACAGAACGGTATTCGCATAGCGCGCCGCCTGGATCCTTATCGTCTGCTTACCTACGCTTCCAACACCGTGCACCATGCTCCGGCGCAGGATGCTGCAAAGCTGGTCGATTTTGTGGAATGGAATGATTACTATGAATCCTGGTACGGCGGCGGGCTGGAGGATGTCGATCGCAAGCTTTTGCAAATGGCCAAAGAGCTTCCGAACCATTCCGTCGTCATTTCCGAATACGGTCTCTGCGAATGCTCGCCGGATAATCCGGTCGGAGATTCACGGCGCATCGAAATCCTTCGCTCGCATACGGAAATCTATCGGCGGCACAAGAACGTTGCGGGTGCTATTTTTTTCGACTATAATGACTATCGAACCCACATCGGCGACAAGGGCCGCGGCGCGTATCAGCAGCGCGTTCACGGCGTCGTCGATCTCCTCAACCGGCGCAAGCCGTCATGGGAGGTCCTGCGGGACGAAATGTCGCCGATCAGGACAATCACCCTGTCGCCTTTGCAGCGGGGAGAAAAGCTGACGCGCGTAGCCGTTACGGTTCAAACGCGCAGTTTGGAGAACGATTTTCCGGCTTATACGCTGCGTTCCTACCGGCTGGTGTGGACGGCCGCCAATGCTCTGGATCAGCCGATCGAAGGGGGAGTGGTCATGTTGCCGGATATCCGGCCGGGAACGATGCGGAAGGTGGAGTTGGCTTGGCCGTCGTTCGAGATCCGAAAATTGAGAGTTGAAATCTACCGCCCGACCGGTTATTGGGTCGCGCAAAAAGAAGTGCACTATTGAATCGGCTGCCGTAATACAAAAGCAGTACGGCGGCAGAAGAGGGAGAGTTATTTGGACGCAAATAAAAAAGCCGTTTACTTTGCCTCGTTTGTTGCGGCGCTCGGCGGCCTGCTGTTCGGCTACGACACGGCGGTCATCTCGGGCGGCGTCGGGTTTCTCAAAGAGTTTTTCGGCCTCAATCCGGCGCAGGAAGGATGGGCGGTTTCCAGCGCGCTGGTCGGCTGCATTATCGGTGTGGCAGCTTCCGGTTTTCTTAACGATGCCGTCGGGCGCAAAAAGGTGCTGCTGATCTCGGCGGCCCTCTTTACGATCTCTGCCGTGGGTTCGGCATTGCCGCGCACTTTTGCCGAATTTGCGATCTATCGGATGATTGGCGGACTCGGCGTCGGGGCGGCGTCCATGACTTCGCCGCTGTTCATCGCCGAAATTGCGCCGCCCGCCATGCGCGGCCGGCTCGTTTCCTGGAACCAGTTGGCCATTGTCTCCGGCATGCTGGTCGTTTATTTTGTCAACTATCTCATAGCGGATCCGCTGCATCCTGAATGGAATGTGACCACGGGCTGGCGCTGGATGTTCGGTTCAGAAACCCTGCCGGCGGTGCTTTTCTTTCTGCTGCTCTTTTTTGTGCCGGAAAGTCCGCGGTTTCTTATCAAGCAAGGGCGTCGCAAAGAAGGCGAGGCGGTCTTGGCGCGGATTGGCGGCGAGGCCGAAGCGGAACGGATGGCTTCCGAGATCGAAGCGGCGGTTGCCGAAGAAAGCAACTCGCCGACCGAATTGCTGAAACCGGGACTGCGGCGCATTTTGTGGATCGGCATAGCATTGGCGGTTCTGCAGCAGATCACCGGCATCAACGTCATCATCTACTATGCACCGGAGATTTTCAAAAAGCTGGGCAGCAGCACCGATGCCGCGCTGTTGCAGACGGTCATCATCGGCGCCTGTAATCTCGCTTTTACGCTTGTCGCCATCCACACCGTCGACCACTACGGCCGCAAGCCGCTCATGCTCATCGGTGCGGCAGGCATGGGACTTTCGCTGCTCGCCTTTGGAATGACGGCTTTTTTGCAGATCAGCGGCGCCGGTCTGCTGATTTTTGTGCTCACCTATATTGCCTCGTTTGCACTTTCCGTGGGACCCGTTACTTGGGTCATCTTGTCGGAAATTTTCCCAACCCGCATGCGGGGACGCATGATGGCTATCAGTACTGTCATGTTGTGGGGCGCGAACTATTTGGTCTCGCAAACGTTCCCTATGCTGGATGCCGACGAGTTTCTCGTGCGCACCTTTCATCATGCGTTTTCTTTTTGGCTTTATGCGTGGTTTTGCGTCGTGCTTTTTGCAGTCGTTAAGGCTTGGGTGCCGGAAACCAAAGGCAAGTCGCTCGAAGAGATCGAACGATTTTGGGGACGGCGAGGAAAGCCGTCGGATAAAAGAGCCTTGTTTCGTTTGGAGTGCGGGCAATTATAATAAACTTACCGGGGAAGAGTAATTTGCATTCAATTTGCGGTTGGAAAATAGATCGTTGATGAGGAGGAGATATGAAAGTCGTATATCGGCTTTTAATTGCGGCGGTTTTGCTGTCGGCCTGCAGCAAGAAAAACCCCGTTGAACCGCAGCAGGATTATCACCGTTGGTTTCCTCTGCAGGTTAATTACAAATGGTACTATTACCACCCGGAATCGCCGAACGCCAAAATCACCTATCGGGTATGGGAGACGCGTGAACTGGATGGCAAAACCTATTATGCTTACGGCAATAAAGCCGAGACCAGCGAACTCTTCCGCCAAGACCAGATCGGCAATGTCTACAAGAAACGGCCAAACGGAGAGATCCTGTGGTTCGACTTTCGCGTTCCCGACGGCGGAACTTATGAAGTAAAGCTTTCCGACAACTTTATCTATACCGTCACCGTCGCCAAGAACCAGACCGTCAGCTATGACGGGCACAGTTATGCGGACTGTGTTGTCTTTTCTTTCGATGCAGCCAAGCTGACTACCGAAGAGGTGACGTACGTCCTGGCACCGGACATCGGCATTGTCAAGATGCAGACTGCCTGGATGACGCTCTATCTCGATTCTTTCGATTTTTAATAGGGTTAGCGGATCAGAGTCAATTTCTGTACGCCGCAATAGTCATCAGTCTGCATTCGACAGAGGTAAACGCCGCTGCCGACCGGTACGCCGTGCTCGTCTCGGCCGTCCCACTCAACCTGATGTTCACCCATTGACAAGCGGCCGTCGATCAGCGTTTTAATACAACGGCCGCGCAAGTCGGTCACCTCAATGCGCACCCATGATGAAACAGCGAGCGTAAAACGGACTCGAGTTGAGGGGTTGAAGGGATTGGGGTAACCGGCCGACAGTTCGGTCCGTCGCGGTAATTTTTCTGCGGGTGTATTGACCAGGCTGCTGTTTTTATGCAATCGTATCTGCCAAGAGAGAATTTGCAGCTTTCTGCCTCGCTGCAAATAGGCTGCAACATGCGCCTCGCCGTCAGGATGTTCCTCCTCGGTGAAAACGGTCGTCAAAGACGGACCGACTCCAACAGGGATCTCCTCCTTCATCCAAACAATTAGCACCGACGAATCTGCAGGTTCGACCAGCAGATTCACCGGCTGGTCGTAAAACGCCTCGATCTGCGCCTTCGGGAGGCGTTGTAATAGGAGAAAATATAGCGGTTCCGCGCTGACCTGCAGGAGCAGCTGAAGCGTGTCGGCAGCGCCGTAGGTATCTATTGCGGCAAGCTCAAGCAGATGATTACCGATGAGAGTGCTGTCTGGGGAAAGAGTGAAAATCGCCCGTTTTCCAAACTGCTGAAAATTGCCAAAGTTCGGATTTAGATATTGCAGAGTGACCTCGTCTCCGTCGATGTCCTGCGCGCTGAAAAAGATCTTTGTCTCTTCCCCGACCAACACGTTGATGCTGTCCGGCATAGGATCGGGAGCGGTAAATTGCGGCTCATGGTTGGCGACAAAGGCGGTGAACCGCGCCACACCGACAGCGCTTGAGCCGCGGATCTCACAGGTTTGCATTCCTGCAGCGCCGAGCCTCCACTTTGTTGCAAAAATGCCGGTCGGAGCTGTAAAATAGGGCGGCGGATCGATCAGCTCACCTCCTCCGCTGATCGTGCAGGACAATGCCGCTCCGGCTGCGGGTGCGCCGAAACCGTCCCTGACGCGCACAATGATCTCCATTTCTGCGTGCGGCGGCAGGGTGAGGCTGTCCGGCGAGAGCTTTTCGAATGAAAGGAGTGCCTGCCGTTGTACCAGCACTTTGAACTGTACGCTTCCCCAAGCTGAACCTGCCCTAATGATCCGAAGCCCGATTTCGCTGCCGGCAAAATAGGCGGCGGCCGCCGTGCCGTCGGCGCGCGTTTGAACCGAGGCCGGCGTCACACGGCCGTTTTCTGCGCTTTCACCGCCGACGATGCCGAAATCGATGCGTACCTCAGGCATGGGATGGCGAAGCGAGTCGAGGACCTGCACCACCAGCGAGTCAGGTGCCGCCTCATTCGGCGCCGTTGTTTGCCGATCGCCGCTCACCATCACCAAGCGGACGGCGCCGAAAGGCAAGGCTGTTGCTGTAAACTGGACGAAAGGCAGGTTCTCCGCAACCGCTTGCGATTTTTGGGTGCCGAGAATCGGACCCAGTTGCCAATGTACTTCGGCCAGACCAAGATCGTTCGTCCGTACCGGCTGAGGCTCCGGAATAGCGCCGCCCCCGTCTACAATCCTAAAAAAGACCGGATAGTCGGCGATCGGATGCTGCCAGGCATCGGTAATCAGCACGGCGATCGGTTGCGGCAAGAATTCGCCCGCATACTGCATTTGCCCATCGCCAAAGCCGACCATCTGGGCCGGTGGACCGGCAATGCAGAGCACCGTTCGCGTCAAAAACGGTTTGTTGTCGACAAAAAGTTGGAAAATGACTTGGCCAATCTGTGAGGCTGTAAAGTGAGCCCATGCTGCACCGGTCGAGTCGGTTGAAGAAGGCTGGACGAGCTGCACAGGCACGCCGAGCGCTTGGACCTGCACTTGGTAGCCGGATACCGGATTGTCGAAAGCGTCGCGCAAAAGAATTTGCAGCCTGCCCTGGGTTTGCCCGTCGGCGATGTGACTGGAAGGCGTTTCAAAAACGCTGTGATCCGGCGAAGGAGCCCCTGCCGTCCCTCTCAGCTTGAACACCACCGGACTGCCTTCGAGGTTTCCTTCTTCATTGCGGGCAACGGCGCGAACGGTGACATCCGGCTTGCGGCCGAGCCTTAGGACGGCTTGCGCCACACCGTCGGCGTTGGTCGTTACGTTCAATTGAGACTGACCGGCAAAGAGGGCATCCCCTTGTGTCACGGAAAAAGCAACGGGATGGCTTTCGATGGCATTTCCAAATGTATCCGAAACTCGGACGGCCAGCGGCTCCGGCAGAGGTTGCGTCAGGATGCCGACCTGACCGTCGCCGGAAACGTATTCCAATCTGGCGGCCGGGCCAGGCAGCGCATCGGCGGTCACGGTCAGCACTCTATTCGGAATTGCAGGCGACGTGACCTGGAGCACTTGGCTCGCCCTTCCGGCTTGCGTGCCCAGCTTCCATTGGACTTCGGCGCATCCGTTTGCACGCGTGGCGACCTGCACCGAGGATTGTCGATTGACCAGCCCGCCTCCGGCAGCAACGGCAAACTGAACAAGGATGTTTCGCAAAGGACGATCGACTGAATCGGTAATCTGCACGACAACGGAATCGTTCAAAGGTTGATCGACGCGGCCCGCCGGCCGTTGCGACCCCAGCAAAACCAGTTTCTCCGGCGGTCCAAAGCTGCCGGCCTGAAAAATCTGCCGTAGAGTGGGCTGATCTTTCACATAGACTGCGCACTGTTGTTGAGTCGAGGGTCTGTTGCCGAGCGTCCATTCGGCCTCAGCATAGCCGTCGGCTGAGGTCAATCGTTCCGCGCGTGGTAGTCCTGCAATCGAACCGCAACCGGCGGCAGGTTCAAAGATGACCGCCACCCCGGGAATACCGATGCCGGCGGAATTCAGAGCCCGAACTCTGAGCTTTTGCGGCAAGGGATAGCCTCCTTGCCCTTGTTGCGCGTCGCCGCCGCTTTTGACCAGGCTTGCGACCGAAGAAACTTCGATTGCCGATGCCGTAAACACCACGCGGGCGCTCGGATCGGCTTCGCACCAGGCAGTGATGGTCTGCGTGCGGTTGACCCCGAGAACGTAGCCGATCTGCGCATTGCCGGCGATATCGCTGTAGACCTGCTCAGTTGTGAAGCGACCCGAAGGGTCATCGGAAGTAAAGATAACTCTTGCGCCGTAAATTGTGCGGCCATAGGCATCACGAACCTGCACTTTGAGCGGTTGCGGCAAAGGAGAAAAGGCAACCTCCGTCTGCCCGTCGCCGCCGGTTTTTACGAGCTGCCGGGGCCTGGAAAAGTAGAGTCGGGTGTTCGCCGGAACACTGTACATTTTTAGCACTGTTCCGTCGAGAAGCCTGACTTTTACATCAGCGCTGTCGCGTTGACCGAGACCGAAATGCTGCACCGGATCATCCTGACAAAGATAGCCGTAGGCGTTCTGTACTTCGCGATAGCCGACAAGCCGGGTCATCTCCTCCATATGCCCGCGGTCAAAGACCCAAATCTTGGTGCCGAAACCTCCCAGATCTCCCTTGGGTCCGCGGCCGGTCACCTTGAGCCAACGGTTCGTAGAGTTTAGTTCGTTGCGGAAGAGGCGGTTACCTGCGTTGGTCTGAAGTTCCTTATTGGCGTCGGCGAGGTAAAGATCAAGGTCGCCGTCATTGTCGATATCCGCCACCGCGCCTCCGCGCGGATCGTAATTATAGAGCTCGACTCCCGTATTGGACAGCAGTTCGAAGGTTCCGTTCCCGCGGTTGCGGTAGAAAAGAGTCGTATCGCGCGTTCTGGGGGCAATGAGATCCAAATCGCCGTCATTGTCGGCGTCGAACAGAAACGTGCTGAAGCCCCACTGCGTCAGGTTGAGCTGGTCGGTGACGTCGTCAAAAAAACCGTTGCCGCGGTTACGATAAACGCGGATTTTACCGCGCGTTTTGGCCTTGGGCGGGATGAAAATATCCAGATCGCCGTCGTTATCATAATCCGCCAACGTGGCGCCGTTGGCGTCGTTCAGCGGGTCAAAAAGGCCGCGGGCGGCTGTTTCGTCGGTAAATTTGCCGGTGCCGTCGTTGATCATCAACTGATTCGGAACTTGACGGCCGGAGTCGAAGCCTTCGATTTTTCGCCCGTCCTCGGCAATACCGGTATAGTTGCGGTGAATGATCAGTACATCGATGTCGCCGTCGTTGTCGATATCCCCGGCAGCTACGCCTTGTGTGCCCATCCAGCTGCGATTCGGCGGATGCGTCAACCCGCTGTTGGTGACCGATTTAAAGGTGCCGTTGCCGTTGTTCAGATAGAATTCGTTCGGCTGCTCCGGTACTTTGATGATTTTCGTCATGTCGTAACGCGATTCTGCCGGTCCCCAATTAACCGCAAAAAGATCCATATCGCCGTCGTTATCGGCGTCAAAGGCAACGACGCCGCGAGTGCCGTATCCATAAGGCGCCGAGTCAAAATCTGGGAAAACGATGCGGATCAGCGGCAAACCGGCGAGATCGGTGACATTTTTAAAAAAGGCGTTGCCGTCATTTTGATAGAGGCGGTTGCGATCGTCCGTCGTTGCATTAAAGATATCATAATCGCCGTCGTTGTCGTAATCGACAAAGCAGATGCCGTGCGAACCGGTCCAACCGTAGGGATCGTCGACGCCGCGCGCTTTGTCGCATTCGACATAGCCGTTCGGCGAAGACAAATAGAGGGTCTCCGGCAGGTGATCGGCATAGCGTACGGCGTTGGAAATGTAGATGTCCGGCAGCAGATCGTTGTTGAGGTCGGCTATGATCACACCATGACCGTAGGCGCTCACGCCGTTTTCGACGTTACCGGGCACGCCGAGTTGGCGGGCGACTTCGCTGAATTTGATTCCCTGGGCCTGGCCGGTACTGCTCGAAATAGAGATAAGGAGCGTCAGAACGGCCGCTTTGCCGATTCTCCATTGATTTGACCGTATGGTATCTAACATTTAAAAATTAGTTGCTTTTAGCAGGTGAATACATAAATTCTTGATGATTCCCACCGAAAAACGACCAATAAATTAATAGGATCCAAAGTATGAAAACGGAAAAATTCTTTTTTGCCCTTGCGTTTGCGTGTTTTTCCGTTGCTTTCGGCAGTGATCCGCGCTATATGATGCCTTTGAACGGCACATGGCAGTTCGATCAAACGAAAACCGCCTTTCCGCCGAGCAGGTTCGGCAGGATTATACCGGTGCCCGGCTTGATTCATTTGGCGCAACCGCCGATCGATCAATATAACAAACTATATGCCAAGTCCAAGACGCCTTTAAACAAGACCGATCATCGCGTCCTCGATCTTCAATACGAGCCGAGGTACAATTGGTATCGCCGCCAGGTTGAGATTCCCGCATCTTTTCGCGGGTTGCAGGCAGTTTTGACGATCAAGAAAAGCCAATACGTCACCCAGGTTTTCATTAACGGCATGGATGCGGGCAGTTCCATCGAGTGCTATACACCCATCGATCTGCCGGTGACGTCGTTTCTCCGATTCGATAAAGCGAATGAAATCATGATCCGCGTCGGCGATCGCGCCTGGCTGCTGGCGCAGGCGGCAGGAAGTACGGACAAGGAAAAGGTCAATTACCTGCCCGGCATTTGGGACGACGTCGAGTTGTCCTTCACCGATTTTCTACGCGTACACCGAGCGTTGGTTCTGCCTTCGCTGAAAAATCGCCGAGCCGTCGTCAAGCTGTTGATCCGCAATTTCAATCCCGCCCAGCAAATGTACGGCGATCCGATGGAGGATTCCTGCCTCGTGCGGATTAGCGTTTGCGAAAAAGCATCGGGCAACAAGGTCATCGGCCCAATTGAGAAAAAGTTGCAGACGGTGCGCGACAATTTGACTTTTGTCGAACTGATCCTGCCGTTTGATCAGCCTCACCCCTGGTCACCCGAAGATCCTTTTCTCTATCGCGCCCAAATCGAACTTTTGACGGCGGATCGCCGCGTTTCGGATTCGGTCGCCGAAACCTTCGGTATGCGCGACTTTGAACGACGCGGCAAGTTCTTTTATCTTAACGGCGAACGGCGGCTCTTGAGAGGGACAAACATCACCCTGCATCGTTTTTTCGAAGATCCCGACTGTCGAGATCTGCCGTGGAATCGCGCATGGGTTACCAAATTGCTGGCGCACTATCCCAAACAGCTCCACTGGAACGCCATGCGCATCTGCGTCGGCATCGCACCGGATTTCTGGTACGATATCGCCGATTCGGTCGGCCTTATGCTGCAGAACGAATGGCTCTATTGGCAGGATCACGGTTGGGATGAACAGATTCGCGCCGAGTATACGAATTGGGTTTGGTCGGACGGATCGCATCCGTCGATCGTTATTTGGGACGCCATTAATGAAAACTGGAACGACTATATCGGCAATTTCCTGATTCCGGAGCTCAAACGCCTGGATCCGACGCGCATCTGGGACGCCGGTTACATGACCGATGAGCATATGGCGTTCGATGAAATGGATGAGCCGCACCCTTACATGCAGGGAACTTGGATGTTTCCCGATCAGGTGCGCGAGCAGCCGTATCCCCTCGGCGATCTGCACTATTGGCCTGCGGCATGGCATCGACAATGGGAGAGCAGTGCTGCGCAATTGGTCAATGAGTACGGGTGGGTTTGGCTCTGGCGGAACGGCAGTCCCTCGCATTTGACTAGGGTTGTCTATGACTATTACCTCGGCCCGAACGCTTCGCCGCAGGCTTGTCGTGAAATGCAGGCTTATTGGCTGCAGTGCGAAACCGAAGCGCTTCGCGTACGCCGCGACCTGGCCGGCATTCTTGCCTTCTGTTATCTTTCCGATAATCTCGGTTTCACCGGTGATTGGTGGATGGGAGATGTATCGAAACTCGAACCGGCGCCTGCCCTGGCCTGGTTCAGGCACTGCTTTGCGCCCAGCGCCGTTTTCATCGACCTGACCGATCACCGCTACGCCAAAGCCGCTAAACCATTCAAGCCGAAACAAGAGCTGGCTTTCAACCTCATCGGCGTAACCGATTACCTGTCTCCGGTGTCCGGCCAAGTCAATCTGCAACTTTTGAACGGCGACGGTGAATCGATTTGGTCTAAGCAACTGAGCGTCGAAATTCCCCCTTACGCCAACCGCTACATCCCGGTTGTTTTGACATTACCCGAAAAGCCGGGCGGTTATCTGCTGACGGCCGAGTTTACTCCGGAAAGCGGATCGACGGTCATCTCTCGCCGCTATCTGCGAGTCGGTGAAACAGAGGCCCGCTATTACGATCTGCCCATTCCTGAATTAACCCGTTAAGGAATCAGAGAAAGGCAAAGAAATGGACCCTGAATTGCAAGCGATCGTTGCCCGCCTCGAAAAGACAAACCGAAAACCCGAGTTCAATAATCTGCTGAGAATTTTGCGGCGGGAAGTTCCTTCGCGACCGACTCTCTTCGAGTTCACGCTGAACCAAAAAGTTTATGAACAGGTGACCCAACAGCCGCAACCGGAAGACGGAGACGGCGCGGCCTGGGCGCGTTATCTAATCAAAGCTTTCGGCAAGCTCGGCTATGATTTTGCCGTCATCGGCGGCTGGCATCATCGGGCGTTGGTTTTTGAAAAGGAAACCGTAGTGCAAAAGGCTTCCAAATCGTTGAATCAGGGCGCCGTCATCACCAACGAAAAAGAGTTTGATGAATATCCATGGCCGTCGCTGCGGGAAGATCGACTGGCCTTTTTTGCCTCGATCGATTCCGAATTGCCTGACGGCATGAAGCTGATCGCCTGCGGTTATGCCGGTGTGCTCGAAACGGTCATCGAATTGGTCGGTTACGAAAATCTCTGCACCATGATCTATCTCCAACCCGAACTCGCTGAGGCCATTTTTGCCCAGGTCGGCAGCCGCATCCTTGCACTCTATCAGCGCTGCCTCGAATATGATGCCGTAGGTGCGATCATCGCCAACGACGATTGGGGCTTTAAGACGCAGACCATGCTGCCCCCGGATGATCTTCGCCGTTTGGTATTCCCTTGGTACAAAAAGGTCGTGCAGGCAGCCCATGAACGCGGTAAGCCGGTCATTCTGCACTCCTGCGGCAACCTGGAGGCGGTCATGGACGATATCATCGACGATCTAAAGGTCGACGGCAAGCATTCGTTTGAGGACGTTATTTTTCCAGTCGAGGAGGCCGTTGCCAAGTGGGGGGACCGTATCGCCGTGATCGGCGGCATCGATGTGGACTTTATCGCGCAGCAGGCGCCGGAGCTGATCCGCGAACGCGCCGCCCGATTGGCGCATCTTTCCCTGCAGCGCGGCGGTATCGCCGTGGGAAGCGGCAACTCGATTCCCGAATACATTCCGATCCGGAACTATTGCGCGTTGTTGGAAGCGGTTTTATTTTAAACGATTTTGGATTGGCCTCCCGGCCGATTAATTACAATTTTTCTTGCAAAAGCGAATCAAAAGGATTATTTTACCGATGTAAATTCAATGAATGAACATAAAGGTTGCTTTATGAATTATCAAAACACATTATCCAATGTGGAAAAAGCAATTCTGGCGCAGTCGGCCCACGCCCTGATTTATCCGCCGACCGAAAAGGTTCCGGTGATTGAGGTGGAAAATTTTCCGATGCTGGGCAAATTGACGGCACTGCGATTTTTGGAATGGGTACAGAAACATCGCGGCGGCGTTATTGCCCTGCCCACCGGAAAGACGCCTGAATATTTCATAAAATATGTGAAACGATATCTGGCCGGATGGAGCAATAAAGAGATCCAATCCGAATTAGAATCTTACGGCATCGATCCGGCGATCGAACCGGACATGAACAGCCTTCATTTCATCCAGATCGATGAATTCTATCCCATCGATCCGAAACAGAAAAACAGTTTTTTCTATTACGTCAACAAGTTTTATATCGAAGGCTTTGGTCTTGATCCCCGCAAAGCCATGCTGATGAACTTTTGGGAGGTGGGCGTACCGCCGGGGAAAACCTTAAAAGATGTATTCCCGGACGGCTGCGTAGATCTTTCGTTGCGTCATCGGCATCCGGTAAACGAAAAAGAGGCGATGCAGAAAGCAGCTATCGAGGCGGTCGATCAGTTCTGCACCGATTATGAGCATAAAATCCGCTCGCTTGGCGGGATCGGCTTTTTCCTCGGCGGCATCGGGCCGGACGGTCACATCGCCTTCAATATTCGCGGTTCCGATCATTTCTCCACCACACGTCTGACGGCCACCAATTACGAAACACAGGCGGCTGCGGCCTCGGATTTGGGCGGCATCGAAGTGTCGCGTAATCGTCTGGTCGTGACGATCGGCCTGAAGACGATTGCTCACAATCCGGATGTGACAGCCATCATCATCGCCGCCGGCGAGGCCAAAGCCAAAGTCATCGCCCAAGCCATCGAAAACCCCAAGAGCAATCTTTATCCTGCCTCGATCCTGCAAAACCTGCCGAATGGAAGATTCTACTTGACGATCGGAGCCGCTTCCAGGTTGATCGAACGTCGGTTTGTAGACTTTAAGGCTAAGGAAGAGCTGCCCTTTGCGGAGATCGAGCGGACCGTCATCGACCTGGCGGTGAACAAAAAGAAACGCATCTTGGACTTGAACCGCAAAGACCTGAGCAGCGATCGGTTCGGCAATGAGCTCCTGCGCCGTTTCCCGGACAATTATGAAGCATTGCTCCACAAAGTGTATGAATCCGTTGATCAAAAATTGAAGGACGGCCTGGAAGAGCTCGACAAAAAAGTTTTTATGCATACGGCGCCTCATCATGACGACATCGAATTGGGATACCTGCCCTATATTTATCACTTGGTGCGCAAGCCGGATAACATCCATTATTTTACCTACATGACCAGCGGCTTTACAGCCGTCACCAATCATTACGTCCTACGGATGCTTGAGATATTGCAGCGGCAATTGAATTCAACGGAGATGGTACGTCTCATCGATTCCGGTTATTTCAAGCGGGATCAGCATACGGAGGATTGGGATGTCTATCATTATCTGGACGGCGTGGCTGCCAACAGCCGCACGATCCTCGAAGAGGCCAACTGCCGCCGCCTGCTGCGCATTTTGATGGAAGTGCTGGAGGAAGAGAGCCCGGCGCATCTTGCCGACCGAATCAACGAGCTGATCGGCTATTTCCGAACGCAGTATCCGGGCAAAAAGGATCTGCCGCACATTCAACGGCTCAAAGGCATGATTCGCGAGTGGGAGGCGGATCTCTTTTGGGCGCATTTCGGCTTCAGTTCCCGCTCGGTAAAACATTTCCGTTTGGGGTTTTACAAAGGCGAGATCTTTACCGAAGATCCCGAGTTTCAGCGCGATGTTCAACCATTGGTTGATTTTATGAAAGAGATCACGCCGGATGTGGTTACTCTGGCCTTCGATCCCGAGGGCAGCGGTCCGGATACCCATTACAAAGTTATGCGCGCGATTGCTGAAGCAATAAAGGTTTATCTAAGCTTGGGCGGAAAAGAGCCGGAAATTTGGGGATATCGCAACGTATGGTACCGATTTCATCCGGCGGAGGCGACGACTTTTGTGCCGGTCTCCATCAACTCGATGGCCGTGCTCAACAACGCCTTCACCAATGCCTTCGGCTCACAGGTCGACGCTTCTTTTCCGAGCTATGAGCTGGATGGGCCCTTTTCAAAGCTCGTGCAAAAAATCTGGTCGGAACAGTTCTACGCCGTCAAAGTCTGCATGGGCGACGACTATTTTAATGAGAACCGCCATCCGCGTGTCAGAGCCTGCCACGGTCTCTGTTTTCTGAAAAAGATGAGCGTCAACGAGTTCCTGGAGCAGACGATGATTCTGAAGCGGCGATTGGAAATAGGAAACGAGTGAAGGAAAGCCATTGGAAACGCTCTATTGTGGTATCGACATCGGCGGAACGACTACGAACATCGGTTTGGTGGATGAAAACGGCGCAATTAAGGGTTGGCGTCAGATTCTTACGCACGTTGCGGAAGGGCCAGCTTCTCTCGCCGACCGTGTAAGCGCCATAGTCGATGAACTTTGCGATCTGAACGGCGTAAAGAAACCTGCAGCCTGCGGCATCGGAATTCCGGGTGTTGTTGAGCACGATCTTGGAGTCTTGAGTACAGCAACAAATTTTATCGGCTGGACGTCAATTCCGCTGACGCAATTATTCGCCGAACGGATGCTTCTGCCGGTAATTATTGAGAACGATGCCAATGCGGCGGCGTTCGGTGAATTGATTTTCGGCGCAGGGCGCGGGTGCCGTAACATGCTGATGGTCACTTTAGGAACCGGCGTCGGCGGCGGCCTTGTGCTCGACGGATCGATTTACCGCGGAGCCTTTGGGAAAGCCGGCGAATTCGGCCATATGAGCATAAACTTTTTCGGCAAAAAATGCGCCTGCGGTCGTCGCGGGTGCATCGAAGCTTATATCAAAGCTTCAGCGTTGGTGAACAGCGCTTTGGAAATAGCTGCCGAAGTGAAAAATTCTTTGATTCATACCTGCCCCCGAGAATCGTTGACTTCAAAAATAATCTATGAGTTTGCCTGTAAAGGGGACACAGTTGCAAAACAAGTTTTGCATAAGGCCGGTGAATACTTGGGAATTGGATTGGGGAATGTAGCCAACCTTTTGGATTTGGAGCGGTTCGTTATCGGCGGGGCCGTCTCCGGGGCCGGTGAATACGTTTTGATGCCGGCGCAGGCAAAGCTTCAGGAAATTGCCCTGGCAAACCCGCACGGCAAGATACCGTCGATCGTTCCGGCGGAACTTGGCCAGGCTGCCGGCGTTGTCGGAGCGGCAACTTTGGCCATGCGGCAGCAGAGCATAATAAATAATCATTAAAGAGGGGAAAGCAGGAATATGAGTTCAGTGGAAAATTCGATCAAGTTGCCGGAAGATTTTTGTCTGAGTATCGCCAGCCATCGGCAAATTTTGAATTCGATCCGCATTCATAAAGAAATCAGCGGAGCCAAGTTGGCGCGGCTCAACAACTTTCAACCGTCCACTCTGGTCTATATTCTGCGGGCTTTGAAGGATCGTGGACTCATCGAAGTCAGTCGCGTAGCGGCGTTGCATAAAACTGCCGGAAAACCGCCGACACTTTGGCGGCTTGCGCCGGATAAGGGCTATATCATCGGCATTGAGGCCATTCCCGGGGAATTGCGGGCGGTTGTGGTGAATTTTCAGGGTAAAGTTATCCATTGTGAGCATCTGGTAGGAGTTTCGAATATTGGATCGCAAAACATCATCGAATCAGTAGCGGAATTTGTCGAAATGCTGCGGACAAAGCTGGACATCAGCCATGAAAAAACTATCGGTGTAGGCATGGCGTTGACGGGATGGGTCGACCGCGCCGCCGGCATTGTCCGCTATTCGCGACGCCTAGAGCTGAAGGATTTTCCAATCCAAGAGAAACTATCGCATCGTTTGGGATTATTCGTTGAAGCAGTCAACGATGCCAATGCGGGGGCACTCGGCATCAAATGGCATGAGGAAGATGAGGTCGGACACGCCCCGCACGTCGTTTTTTTGACTTTAAACGAACGCACCGCTTACTTTGGCGCCGGCTTGATTCTTAACCACTCGCTTTATGAAGGGGCGGACGGCGGCGCGGGAGAAATCTGCGACGCTCTGCCGAGCCTTAAAGAATTCATCGACAATGCGGTGGCTCGAGTCGGAAGCGATCACCCGCTCATGGCATTGGCTGCCACCCAGCAAATTGACATTGAAGACGTTATTCGTTGTGCCCAAGAAAACTGCAGGCTTTCCAAAGAGATTCTGTCGCAATACAGCTACTTTATCAGCGAGGAGATCGTTCGTTTGGTGCAGATGCTGGCGCCGAACGTCATTGTCCTCGGCGGCGACTTGGCCGATGCGCGCGAGTTAATTTACTCTTCCATTGTCAATCAAGTTGAATCGCGCCTGAACGAGCTTTTTCCCTGGGGCTTTACGGTTCCCAAGATTCACTTTTCCAGTTACGGCAGCTATGCCGTCTCGGTCGGCGCTGCCGCATTGATTATGCGCAGAATATTTATGCCGTAAACGTTCGCTGCCTCAACGCAAAGACCCTCTCAGCCTCTCCTGCACCTGAGGCGAAGGAATGGGAAAACTGTCTCCGGCCGAAAGAATGACGGCGGGGCGGTCGGAGCTGAATCGGTAGCCCACCATAAGACGCGGCAGCTTGATTTTCCAGAAATACAAAGGCTCGAAGGTGCCGAAAGTGATCCCTACTTCCGTTTCGAAGCGGCGTCTAAAGGCCTCCTTGTTATGAATCCACAAATGCGGCGAAGTATAGTAAAGATAGCTCAGCACAAAGAATCCCGCGTCCAGCTCCTTTCCCCACGCTTTGCGCCCGATCTTTTGCCTGATTTCTATGCCGTTTTTCCACATCACCAATTCGTTATAGGCACTGCCGGCAGGCTTCCATAGAGTGCCATACAACATCAGTGAGTAAAGTCGCAAGTGCCTTTCCCTCAACGGGATGAAAAACAGTTGACGGAGACCCAGCACCACACCCCATACATGCGATCGGTTTCGCAAGTTTACTGCGGCGCCTGCGCCTAAAACCGGCGCCACGGAAAAAGTGGGCCTCGGATAGTGCTCGATTTCGGCCATCGGCAGAATACCTATGGTTTCCAGGCTGTTCGGCAGCCCTTTGCGAAAAATGTCCCAATAAGTGTAATTCAAAAAGCCCGCCGTAACCGGTACCCTCAGGGTGATGCCCCATCGGTGTTGAAAGGGCGACAATAAAGTGACCGAAGGTGTACCGCGGTAGATTTGCGCGACATACGGTCCGGCTGAGTAAAGTCCTGACCCCATGTAAATCGAAAAAGCATGATGCCCTGGGTTGAGCTCAGTTTGTGCCGCAGCATTCGGCAAGAAGAGTCGGCACAGACTGATCAAAAACGCGAGGCGGGCAAAAAAGGTGACCTTAGCGGAGCAAAAAGAGACGGCGGCTGATCGTCTGCCCGTTAAAGCTCGCCTTGAGAAAATAAATGCCTGAAGGTTTATCATCTGCATTCCATCGAATGACGTGTTGACCTTCGAGTCGCCCGTCGACGAGTATATCAATGAGCTGACCCGAGAGGTTATAAACTTTGGCGTCAAAATGTCCCGTATGGGGCAACGAAGCAACTAGAGAGGTATTACTGTTGAACGGATTCGGAAAGGCCGGGGAAAGGGCAAAAGCCGCGGGCCTTTTCTCGTTTTGAGTAACGGCGGATTTGCTGTAATCGTATGGTTCGTTCACCAAATGCCAAAGCGGCTCGCTCTGACCGTTATAATCCCGACGCAGGTAATAGGTAACCAGAGGCGTCCGCTCCAAACTGGTCAAGCTTTTTACCTCCACCTTACCATCTTCGAACCATTCATAAAGAGGAACGGCAAACGGATCGAGGAAGGAGCTCATCCCGCGTTCGACCGCCATATGAAACAGGCCGAAATTTCCGGGTTCATGTCCGGCCAACCAGGTGCCGATTATGTCGACGTGAAACGGGTTTTTGCCGAAAATGATGAGGTTGGTCATGAAATCGGCGGCGAAACCGTCGTGCGGCCCTTCGATAAAGTTGCCGTCATGGCCGTAAAGTGCCTCGATGATGTGAAGATCGGCCTTGAGAATACTATTGTTGTCGAGGCAGCGCGTCGCCCAGGTTTCCTGCCACAAGCCGCCGTCGGCCCCGGGACGATCCCAACGCGGAATCCCTGCCGCCACATGTCTTTGATAGTTATTCTGAATCGTCTTTTTCGCATTCGGCTGCACGTGCGCCGGATCGATGCTCATTTCATTCTGCAATAGGGTGCAGTGTTGCTGATAGTTGGCGGCAATGGTGCCCTGCAGATTCTTTGCGCAGAGCGTCATGCCCATGCCGTGCGATTTGAATTTCGCGATATTGATCAAAAAAGTATCGGGAGCATTGACCGGCCAAAGATAGGGAATTTTTTTGAACCAAATTCCTTCCGGGACGTCTTTCCAAACGACCTGGTCGGGCGAAAGCGAATCGACAGGGGTCGAAATGATTCGCACGTCTGCGCCGGTGCGGGCGGCGAGGGCGCCGTAACCGCCTTCCGTGAGGTTTTCTATGCCGTTTACTTCGCGGATGAAAAAGCGGTCGCCGCCAAGGCCGAGGGGTTTTATTCCATCGATGAGCCCCTCGACGAAAAGGGCATCGGTTACTACGCCCATCGATCTTTCAATCGTGTAACCGCGCTGCCATTTACCGCGGGAGGTGAGATTGGGCTTGAGGACAATTTTTCGGGTGACCGGCAGCCCATCATCGGCGGAAGCCTCTATAAACACCGTCGAAGCAAACTTGCGTCCGGCTTTATATTTGGCGGCTTCGTCATGCTTGTCGCTGATCTGCGTCCGCATGATAAAGACTGCATCGGGCAAAGCTTCGATCAACGGATTGAGGCGAAAAAATTGGCCGAGTGGCTCGGCCTGGCTGCGAAAGAAGGGAATAGAAGCCCAGGCTGCTCCGGCCCCGATTGCTTTGATAAAGGCTCGTCTTTTCATTGGTCAGGCCCTACTACAATCTTTTTGAATATACAGATTTGTTTTCTCAATGCGAATTTTTTTCCATGTAAAAAACTTTTGATAAAAACACTTGACATTCTTTTCTTTTTTGTTATATTCTAATATTCATTCAATGAATAAAATATAAAATACCGATGGAGGACAAATCATGAAGCAAAAACTTGTTACGGTAGGAGCATTGTTTTTGTGTCTTATCGCTCCTGCATTGGCGGTTGATTTCTTTTTCCCGTTTATGCAGAAAGCGGCTGCTCCGGTCGTCATCGATGGAGAACTCGATGACTGGAATTTCTGTTTTCCGATCGACGTCAATCAGGCGGTCATTCCGGAAAATTCGCGGTGTCACGATTGGTATCCTGAGGATGACTATGACTTGTCCGGAACGATCAAATTGATGTGGGACGAGAATTACCTCTATGTCTCGGCCTATGTCCGTGACGATATCCCCGGCGTGCTGCCGCAACCGCCGTCTTGGAACGCGGACGCCGTCGAAATTTACTTGGGCAACTATAATGTCGGACGTGTGCCCTGGGATCCTAACCCTCCGGGCGGGGTGCCGGACAACGATGACGGCAAGTTTGCCTGCCAGTTGGCTTTTTATTATGATGCAACGGCAGATACCGGCCGCATTTACCAGTACACTCCGATCGGCAAGTTTATCAAAACCGCAGGTTCAGTTATCAAAGGTAAAGTTTGGCCGAACAATGAGGGCTACACTCTTGAGGCGCGTGTCGCGTGGGCCGATATCGCTTCGGCCAAGGGCAACGGCTTTCATTTCAAGGGCGGCGAGATCGTACCTTTTACGCTGTCGCTCTATGATCGGGATGATTGGGATCGCGATGATTTCCAAGGATACGCTTTTTCGGAACGCGCTTATCCGGCCTGGGCCGGCCCCAGTAAGGGATGGCAGGTTATCGAAGTCAAACCCGCCCGCGAGTCTCAATACTATTTGCATTCAAGTCCTTACTTGAAGCAGGCCGCAGGTGCCGTGTTTGTCGATGGTGTGCTCGATGAATGGAATTACTGTTTTCCGGTCGACATGAACCAGTCCAGCATTCCCGAGTATTCGCGCGCGTGGGCTTGGTTCCCGGAAGACAATACCGACTTGAGCAGCGCGCTCAAGTTCATGTACGACGATAAGTATCTTTACGTAGGCGCCTCGGTTATGGATGATGTGCCGGGCGTCAATCCGGTGGAAGGCGACTGGAACGCCGACGCGATCGAAATCTATATCGGCAATTATGAAATCGATGATTACGGCGTTATACCTGATCACTCGGGTTATATCAATCAGGACGACATGCTGGATGTTCAGCTTGGCTTTTATTACAACGCCAATACCGGCGACGCTTACATCAAGCTGTGGGGGCCTGGGGCTCACGCCGGTTTGGTGCCGATGACCGAATCCTATGCCGTAGCCAAAGAATGGCCGACGGGCGACGGTTACGATTATGAAGCCGCCCTCTCTTTAAAAGAATTGGCATCCATGGTTGATAATGCCGGCGTGCGGACTTTCGACTTTATCTCGCTGCAGGGCGCCATCGTGCCGTGCACTTATGCCCTCTATGACCGCGACGAGTGGAACCGAGACGATTTTCAGGGCTATCAATACGTGCGCAATGAAAACGCGCCTTACCTGGGCCCTGGAAGCGGCGGCTGGGAAGGGGTCGAAATCGTGCCGAAAAACCTCTACGATATTCTCGGCTGGCTGTGGGAGAATTACACCGACGTCAGCAAAAAGGATATCGTGCCGGCGCAAAGCAGGCTGCTGCAGAACTATCCCAATCCCTTCAACCCGTCAACGACCATCGAATTCGAATTGAGCCGCCCGGAATACGTTACGCTTAAAGTCTTTGATCTGAGCGGTCGCGAAGTGGCGACGTTGGCGCAAGGGCACTTCACTGCGGGACAGCACAGCGTCCAGTTCAGACCGAATGGCCTCGCCAACGGCGTTTACCTCTATCAGCTTAAAGCCGCGGATTATACGGAAACGCGACGAATGGTACTGATGAAATAGTCCTTTTTCTTTCAAAAGGAATTTGTAGATTCTGAGGAGTTGCGGCGCAATCAGCCGCTCTCCTCATTTTTTTATCAGGAAGCCATGGCCAAGCGATCATTTACTTTCTTGTTACTTTTTTTCTTTATCGGGGCCTCCTGTCGGCCGCAGACTTTATGGGTCATCGGCTATTATCCCTCCTGGAACCGAGCCTCTTTTCCGGCATCGGCGGTCGATTTCGGCCGCCTGACGCATCTGATGCATGCCTTTGCCTGGCCGCAAAGCGACGGCTCTTTGGCCTACTATCCTCAGCTCCTCGATCCCGAATTGAACGCTCGAGCCCATGCAGCCGGAAAGGTCATTTTGCTTTCTCTCGGCGGGTGGGGAAATTCGGCGGGATTTTCCCCGGTCGCTGCTGACTCGGCTCTTCGTCGTCGCTTTGTCGATGAACTCTGCGCGTTTATTCTCGAACATCAGTACGACGGTGTCGATATTGATTGGGAATTTCCGGCTTCCGCGGCAGACCGGGCAAACATGGTAATTTTAGTTAAAGAGCTGCGGGAAAAGTTTAACCAACTCGCCCGCCCGCAAAAACTATGGATCACCATGGCCGTGTCGGCCGGCGATTACTATGGTCAATGGTTCGATTACAAACGGCTTTTGCCCTATGTGGATTTTTTCGGATGCATGACGTATGATTTTCATGGGCCGTGGACGAACCATGCCGGCCACAACTCGCCGCTTTTTCCCAGCGGCGGGGATATTGACGGTTCGGTCTCGTCCGGCGTAGCCTATTTGAAAAGCCGCGGTCTGCCCAATGAAAAGATTGTCATCGGGGTACCGTTCTACGGCCGCGAATTCAATGCTTCGCGGCTCTATGGACCCAGTACAGGCGGGGACATTACGTATCCTTATTCGCAAATCGTCAAGTTCTTAGCTGCAGGCTGGCTCTATCATTGGGATTCCGTTGCCCAGGTTCCTTATTTAACTAATCCGGATGCCACCCGTTTGATAACTTTTGACGACACAGCCTCCGTTCGTCTCAAAGCAGAGTATGCGCTGAAGCAAAAGCTTGCCGGGGTGATGATTTGGGCGCTGGGGCAAGACTATCTGAACGGTCGGCAGCCGCTGCTCGGAGCGCTCACCGCACCGATTTTATCCGCAACCGTGGCAGCCGCTCCTTCTTCGAACCGTTTCGATTTGACAATTTTCCCGAATCCGTTCAACCATGTTGCGGTTTTGCACTTTGAGCTCCCAAGCCCGCAGCCCGTCGAAATTCGTATTTGCGATGCCGCCGGTCGGCGGCTGGAGACGCTCGTGCATGGATTCCTGCCCGCCGGATCGCATGCTTCTACATTCAACGGCGTCGGCTTTGCCTCCGGAGTGTACTATGCCGTTCTGCAGACCCCTTCATTTTCAACGGTTCGACCTTTCACTTTGATCAAATGAGGAACCTATGAGTCAACTCCATCTAATCGATTATTTCGTCATCTTGATCTTTTTTGCCATGGTCTTTGCGATTGCCGCCTATTACGCCAAAAGAGCAGGCAAGGATACCGGTTCGTTTTTTCTTTCCGGCCGTAATCTCCCCTGGTACATAGCCGGCACAGCCATGGTCGCGACAACGTTCGCCGCGGATACGCCTTTGGCTGTAACCGAGCTGGTGGCGCGGAACGGCATCGCCGGCAATTGGTTGTGGTGGAACATGGCCATCGGCGCCGTCCTGACCGTCTTTTTCTTTGCCAAGCTTTGGCGGCGTGCCGGCATCATGACCGATGTGGAGCTGGTCGAGCTGCGTTACTCGGGACAAGCGGCGGCGGCGCTGCGCGGCTTTCGCGCTCTCTATCTCGGCTTGTTCATGAACGCGATCGTCATGGGCTGGGTCAATAAGGCAATGGAAAAGATCTTTCATGTCACCGTGCCGGGCGTCGATCCGTTCCTGCTGGTGGCGATTACGGCCTCCCTCATTGCCGTCTATGCGTCGGCTTCCGGTCTGCTCGGCACGGCGCGCACCGACAGCTTTCAGTTCGTTTTCGCCATGGCCGGCTGCATCATTTTGGCGGTCATCGTCATCAAGCTGCCCCACATCGGCAGCACCGTCGCCCTCAAGCAGCAGATCGCCCCGCAGGTGCTCGATTTTTTCCCCCGCATCGCTAAAACGAATCTTTCCGGCCTGACTGGAGGAGCCCTGGCCATGACGACCGGCGCCTTTATTGCCCACATCGGCCTGCAGTGGTGGTCGAGTTGGTATCCGGGCGCCGATCCGGGGGGCGGCGGTTACATTGCTCAGCGCATGATGTCGGCAAAGAATGAAAAGCACAGTCTTTTTGCCACCTTGTGGTTTACCATCGCTCACTATACGATCCGTCCCTGGCCGTGGATTTTGGTGGCGCTGAGTGCCCTGGTGCTGCTGCCGCGCGCCCAAAACGTTGAAGCTCTGCGTCAAGAAAATCCGGCGCTGTTTCAGCGGGTGGAACAGGTGCATCAAAGCGGCGGCCTGCAGAGCAATGTTGTCTACGGACCGGATTTTCTCAATTTTTATGAAAAGTACGAAAATACGGTGGACCCCGGCGTCATGTATCCGAAATTGATGCTGCGATACCTGCCTGCCGGTCTGCTCGGCCTGCTGATTGCCGTGTTCCTTGCCGCATATATGTCCACAATATCTTCTCAGCTCAACTGGGGAACTTCGTATCTTATCAATGACTTTTACAAGCGCTTTCTTAAAAAGAACGCCGACGAACAGCATTATGTGCGCGTCTCACGCCTTGGTATTGTGCTGATGGTGATCTTTTCTCTCATTGTTACCCGCCTACTGAACACCATTTCCGGGGCTTGGGAGTTTATCATAAATGCCAGCGCAGGCATGGGAGCCGTCCTGATCCTGCGCTGGTATTGGTGGCGCATCAACGCCTGGTCGGAGATTTCCGCCATGATCGCGCCGCTCATCATCTATCCGATCGCCCGTTTTAAATTCGGACTGCAGTCGCCGATCACTCTCTACCCTGTGGTGCTGGGAACCACCATCGTTTGGCTGGTCGTCACCTTTTTGACTCGTCCCACGGATAAGGACAAGCTGCACGAGTTTTACCGGCGCGTGCATCCCGGCGGTTGGGGTTGGCGAAAGATCGCCGCCGAACTGCCGGATGTCAAGAGCGACAGCGGCTACGGCCGCCTCTTTATCGATTGGCTGGCCGGAGTGATTATGGTTTATTCAGCTCTGTTCGGTATCGGCAAGCTCATTTTTGCCGAGTGGCTTGCCGCCGTCGGTTACCTGGCGCCTGGAGCCGTCGGCGCCTTGATCATTCAGCGGGATTTGAGCAAACGCTCGCTGGGTTTTTCGGAATGAGCAAAACCTTAAAAAGGGAGGCCCAAGATGATACGACTCTTGTTTCTTTTTCTGCTGCTTTTACCGATTTGTATAGTATGGGGAGACCAGAGTATGACCTTGAACTTCATGCCCGTTCCCGAGAAAGTAACGCTTGGCGAAGGGCGATTCGTTCTGCAGGAAGATTTTACCATGGCCGTTCGCGGCACCGACCATCCAAGGATCTATCGCGCCGCAACGCGGGCGCTGCGTCGTCTTTCCGATCGCACCGGTTTGTTTTTTCCGCAGGATTTCATTACGCCCGCTTCTCCCAAAACAGGCTCGATGGTGATCGAAGTCAAGCGCGTCGGCCAGGTCAAGCTGAAGGAAGACGAGAGCTACCAGTTGAATGTCAGTCCCTCGGCCATCGTCCTAAAGGCGGAAACCGATATCGGCGCCCTGCGGGGACTCGAGACCTTTCTCCAATTGTTGTCCGCGGATAAAAGCGGCTATTATTTCCCCAGCGTCACCATTCAGGACAAGCCGCGCTTTCCATGGCGGGGACTGCTGATCGACGTTTGCCGCCATTGGCAGCCGATGGAGGTCATCAAGCGCAACCTCGACGGTATGGCGGCGGTCAAGCTCAATGTCCTTCACCTGCATATTACCGAAGATCAAGGCTTTCGTATCGAGTGCAAGACGTTCCCCAAGCTGCACGAGTTGGGCTCCGACGGCAACTATTTCACTCATGAGCAGATCAAGGAGATCATTGCTTATGCAGCCGACCGCGGTATTCGGGTAATGCCAGAGTTCGACATCCCAGGCCATTCCACAAGTTGGTTCATCGGTTATCCCGAATACGCCTCTGCTCCGGGTCCGTACACTATCGAGCGGCGCTGGGGCATCATGGATCCCACGTTCAATCCGACGATCGAAAAAACTTATAAATTCTTTGATGCCTTTTTTAAAGAGATGAGCGCTCTGTTTCCGGACGAATATATTCACATCGGCGGCGATGAGAACAACGGCAAGCAGTGGGATGCCAATCCGCAGATCCAGGCGTTCATGAAGAAAAAAGGCATCAAGTCCAATCACGAGCTGCAGAGCTATTTTAACAAGAGAATTCTGGCGATATTGACCAAATACGGCAAAAAAATGGTCGGCTGGGATGAGATCCTGCAGCCTGATTCGCCCAAGGACATTGTCATTCAATCCTGGCGCGGTCGCGAATCGTTGATCCACGCCGCCCAAAACGGCTGGCAGGTGATCCTTTCCAACGGCTATTACATCGATTTGATGCAACCGACGACGGATCACTATTTCAACGATCCGATCACGGAGGATATGGGCCTGACGGTGGAGCAGGCGCAGTTCATTCTTGGAGGCGAGGCCACCATGTGGAGCGAGATGGTGACGCCGGAGAACATTGACTCGCGCATCTGGCCGCGCACCGCCGCCATCGCCGAGAGGCTGTGGTCGCCGGCGCACGTGCGCGATGCCGACGACATGTACCGCCGTCTGGAGGTGGTCAGCTTTCGCCTGGAAGAGCTGGGGCTGACGCATGAAAAGAATTACGAGATGATGCTGCGGCGCCTGACCAACAATCTGCCGACTGCACCGCTGCGCACGCTGGTGGATGTCGTCGAGCCGCTCAAATATTATCAGCGCGGCCGGTACCGCGATTTTACGCAATATTCACCCTACACGCGCGTCATGGATGCCGCGCGTCCCGATGCAGCCGTCGCCCGCGAGTTTCGGCAGCAGGTGGATAGATACTTGGCAGGCGGCGCCAAAGACGAACAGCTGCGCGACCAGATCGTCAAACAGCTGCAGAAATGGGAAAAGAACCATGAGCGCCTGCTGCCGATCATCGACGCCTCGCCGATTTTGCGCGAAATCGAACCGCTTTCGCGGCAACTGAGCGAATGCGCCGCCAGCGGCTTGCACCTGATGAAGGCGGTGGAGGGCAAATCAACGATTTCCGCCGATGACCGTGCCGCCATGGCCGCTCAATTCGAAGAGGCGAAAAAGCAGGTCGGCCAAGTCGAGCTGATGATCGTACCGGCATTGGAAAAGCTGCTGGCTTTTGCTGCTAAAGCCGAATAGATTGGAGTGAAGCGGCGTCGTCGATGGTTCGGCAACGCCGCTTTTTGCTATTCCACCACGATAATGTCGTATACGGCGAGGCGATCGAGCGTACAAACCGCTTTGCCGTCCTTGTAGAAAAAGCGCAAAGTGCGATTTTGCGGCTGAAGCGTCAGCCGTTTCGGCTTTTGGTCGAGCCGCAGAGTGACCGTCAAGGGACCGACGGGAGGAATCTCGTCATAAGCGTGAATCGTCGGCACGGCATGCGGTCCGGCAGTGTTGACGAGATGAATGCCGAGTTGATCCCCTTTGCACAGGACCGAAACGTCCACATACGTCGAGCCGGTGACCTGAACCAAGGGGTCGGGATAAAGTTCACGCACCAACTGTGCCAGAAACTGCCTTGCTGCAACGGAGGCCGTAAAGCGACAGCGCTCGCCCAGGTTAAGATAAACGGCCGCCAATTTTCCGCGACCGTAAGAGGCAATCGACGCCGCCGGTTTGCCCTCGCCTTCTTTATTCCAATAATGATAGTAGCGTCCGAACGGTTTCGCCATGGAACTCAGCTGCACATCCTGTGATAAGCTGTTGACCACGGCGATCCAGCCGTTTGCTTCCAAGCCGTTCTGCTTTATTGTCGGTTCGTCGAGCAGCTTGACCCGCAGTTCCGCTTCGAACAATTTTGCAGCCTTTGGGCCGATGACCAGCAGCTTTCCGCCCCGTTCGACATAGCTGAGCAGCATGCTCTTCATGTCCGGTGTAATGGTTTCCCATTCAGGCCAGATCAGTAGGGGATAGTCGTTGATGTTGCGGCTTAAGGTGTGGTCCATGACCACGTCCACAACCTGCTGCGAATCGAGCAGGCACTGCAGGATTCCCTGCAGATGGTCATGCGTCGGCCCGCTCATGCCGAAGAGGTTGGGATTGCGTCGATAAAAGGCTTCGGTATGAAGAATGAGGCCGATTTGCGGCACCGGTTGCCATCTATGACAGAAGAGTTGACGGGCGCGGCAAAACTTGGCCGTTTCTTTCGCCAAAGGAATAGTCCACTCATAGATGGAAGCATCGTTTCGCTGCTGCAGATACATTTGAAAGCCGCCGCCCTGAGCCAAAACTGCGGCTGCTTCCTGCATCATCTGCGTCGGCATTTTCACGACAAAGGCGTTGGCGTCGTTGCCGTTCCAGGAAAAGCCCCACGCCATGAGATCCCAGGGCAGGCCCTGCTGAGCCAGGATCCGCGCCTCCAGCCGCGCCCGATTGACGGCGTCGAGCGGCGTATAATCGCCGGAAAGATAGTCGACCGGAATCGTTACCTTTTCCGGCATAAAGGAGCTGTAGGCCCAATTGCTCGCGATCTGAAATTTGGGAAACGCTTTGTGGATTTCGGTGACATAATGGTAAAGATAATCGCGGAAAGCTTGTCGATGAAACTGCTGCCACTCGAACCAGTAGGGATCGGAAGAACGCCGCGGCGGTTCGACGTTGTATTTCTCTCTAAAAAGAGAGACGGCCTTTTCGCCGTAATCGGGCAAAATCCCCCAGTTCTCGCCGTCCACCCAAACGCCGTCCACGCCGTATTCTCCCGCCAGCTCTTTGAGCTGCGGAATGAGCAGGCTGTCGGCATAGGGACCGAACACGGAGGTGACCCATTTGCGGCGATCGCTGTCATTTTTGATCGCCCAATTCGGATGGAGTGCGCAGGCACGCTGATCAATGACGCCGGAATAGTGCATGTAGAGCGCCACGCCGTTGCGCGCCGTCACCTCGCGCCAGATGCGCAGCGGATCGCGAACGAATTTCCCAACCGAATTGCCGACCCGCGTCGGGTAGCTGGAATAGCCGGGATGGCCTTTGCAATCGATTTGGATAAAATCCGGTCGAACCTCATCGATCAGCCATTGGACCATTTCCGGCGTCACCCGCTCGCCGATCAGCGTATCGCGGGCTTCGGCATGAAAGTCGAAATGCAGACCGAAAAAGCTCTCGGCTCGGGTAAGCCGTACGGGCGACTGCGCCTGCAGGGCGGCCGCCGGCAAAATCAAACCGTATATCAACCATTTTCGCATAAGGTTTTCCTTTCTCTGCGTATGAGCGATAAGAAAAGAACGGCAAATCGCGGCAAAAAAGCAAGCTGATTTCCTGAGGATTGCTTTTCAACGAAGAATAATTAACGGGCGGACAAGACGCTCGTCGTTCGTTTGCAAGATGAGAAAATAGCATCCGCTGGGGACCTCAGCACCTGAATCGTTTTCTCCTGACCACTGCCAAGCATATTGACCGGCGCCTGCCGGGCCATTGAAAAAGTCGGTGATCGGATTGCCCATCATATTGTAGACCGTCGCGCGCAAAAAGGTCGGCTGCGGGAGATCGAGTACAATTGTGATGCGGCTGTTGAACGGATTGGGGAAAACATTGACGGAGAAGACGCGGGCTTGGTTTTGATGATCAATCCCTGTGAGTTGGCCGTCCATCCAGCGGCCGCGTTTGATCAGCCAGGTCTTTAGATAATCGATTTCTTCGGCATAGGTTTTTCCGACGAATGCATTCGGCCAGATGTACTGTCCCAAAATCGGCCAGCGCTGAAAATTTCTTTGTTGGGCTTCGGCAAGCGTATCAACGTAGGCATCGATCAGGCCGAGGATTCTCTCTTCCGCCAAAGGGCCCAGGCGGAGCTCCTGCCAACGCCGAGCAATCTTGACCTGTATTTGCGGCGATTCGTAAATGTTTTTCAGCCACGCCGGTATGCGGTCGCGCACGCGAATCTTTTCACCGAGCAGCCAACCCTCGGTGTTCATGCCGACAAAATAATCAGCATTCCCAAAGCCGAGATTGATGTCCCAGATCGGGCCGATCGTCAGTCGCCCGCCGCGACTGTCACGATCTTTATAAAAAAAGGTGCTGAAGGTGTAGGTGTCGATGTTGTTGGCCAATTCGGTGAGCAGATAATAATCGACGAATGCCTCGAGGTCAAAGAAGCGGTCGAGGTTCTCCTGCCAATCCCGCTGCATCATGGCTTTTTCAAAAGCTGTGACATAGTCGCGAATGTAGGATTTTTGCGTCGTCGTCAGCTCCTCGGGATCGGGGTCGTGATAGAGCCATTCGATTTCGCCTTTGTCGGAATAACGGAAGGGTGATTTCCATCCTTCGTTCTCTTCACCGGCGCGGCGATCGATTTTAACGATGTAGCCGCCGGTCAGAGCATCGCCGGCACTGTCTTCAGGATGAAGTTTGGCGATATTGACTCGGTTCTTATCCCGTTTTATTTTCTCGATCAACACATAAACGCCGCGATAGTCGCCGTTTAGAACCAGCTCGCAAAAGCGGGTGCGCGGCGCGTATCGCCCTATGTCGCGCGAAAGACGATAGGCAAGAACGTTGCGTATCAGCGACTTGTCGCTGTAAGGGGGATAAAGGATCCAATCGTTTTCCGGCGGCAGGCCGAGCAATGGCACATTATTGTTGCTGCCGTCGGGATTTTGCGTTTCAAAGCCGTACTGTTCTTTCGGCCATTTCTGCCACAAGCCGCTTGATCCGCGCAGCTCTATTGCAATGAGACCGTCATAGTGAGTAAAGGCGTCGCGGGAATGATTGATGCGGCCTGGACCGTTGTGGATAACGCCAAGATGGGCAATGATCCGCGGCGAATTGACGATTCTTTTGCCTTTCGTGTCGATCACCAGAATCGGTAAATTGGAGGAAAAATCAACCGCACGCAAAAGATCGGCAAAAGTAAAAACAAAGAGCACTCCTGCGATCGGTAAGGCCTGCTTCCACGTCGCCGGCAAAAGAGGTTGTCCAATCTTTGTTTTCATGAATACATCGGAAAACGGTGGATGAAAAAAATATTGATTTCTCGAGAAAAAATAATTAAATTATTTTAGAATTGAAGATATTACGGCTGTGCGGACGGCATATACCCCCGTACTTGCTGACCCCCCCTAGGTAAGTACAAATGCCGTTCGCCTTTAGAAAAGTCGACCCTCGCTGGTCGACACACCCAAAAGCGGATGATATCCCCCCGTACATGCTGACCCCCCCTAGGCGTGTACACTATCATCCGCTTTTTTTATTATCCTTTTGCTTTTTCAACCAGCTTTCAAGCAAACAGCAGGTCAAAAGCCGCCTCCGTTAAAGCCTGCCTAATGAATCCTTAAATTGTCGTCGACAGTTCCTTATTCGCTTTTCGAATTTTCCCAAACTGGAAATCAAGTTCAATACGCCTCTGTCTCGGCTGCAAAATAAACATAGGGTGAAACACTCTGTTTCAGCCTTTGCCTATGGGCAGAAAGCAGAGCGTCTCTCATTTCGGATCATAGGCTTTAAAGAGAATTGTTTTCAATGGATTGGCATTCGCTTTTTGACGTTTCTAATCAGCAACTATGCACTCATCCTGGATCTTTTAACCGCACGGTGCGCCTTAAAAAGAATAGCTGACAAAGGCTGCCCGCTTTCCATCCGGACTCCAGGAAGGAACGTTAATGGTTCCCTGGCCGCCGTAGAGGTAAGCGACCACTCTGATCGTCCCCGTCTCCAACGTCAAAAGGCGAAGCATGACATGCTGGTAATGGGGGTGTGACTGCGGATCGATGCTGGGCGGGTAGGATAAGAAAAGAATGTGTTTGCCGTCCGGCGAAGGATGCGGGAACCAATCGTTCCATTCGTCAAAAGTCAACTGCTCCTGGCCGCTGCCGTCGGGTTTCATGCGCCAGAGCTTCATTTTGCCGGTACGCGCCGAGTTGAAAAAGATCCACCGGCCGTCGTAGCTGTATTCCGAGCCGTCGTCGAGAGTCGGTTGATTGGTGAGTTGAATTTCTTTGCCGCCTTTGACCGAAATTTTATAAATGTCGTACTGACCGCCCCTTTCGGCTGTGTAGATCAGCCATTTGCCGTCCGGAGACCAACCGTGGAGATATGAGGGTGTATTAGCCGTCACGCGGCGCGGTTTGCCGCCTTGGATCGGCACGATAAAGATCGCCGAACCGCCGCCCGGCTCGCCCTCAACGTGATTGCTGATGCCGAGCAGCTTGCCGTCGAACGAGATGACGTGATCGTTGTTGTTGCGCACGGCAAAACCGGTGTCGATTTTTTCGATCTTTTGCGTCTCCAAATCGAACCGATAGAGCAGGCCGCGGCTGTTGTAGATGAGAGCCTTACCGTCGCGCGTCCAGTTGGGAGCTTCGAGCGGCTCGGGGGATTCGTATACGATCGTACGTAACCCGCTCTCGATCTCAAGGATTTCAAGTCGGCTGCCGCCATAGTCTTGGTAGGGGCGAAAGCCTGCGGGCGCCGGTACTTCGATGCGCACATTGCTGATCCGAGCCTGCTCGAACACATCCGCCTCATGCGAGCAAATAAACAACCCCACGTAGACGGTGTCTCCCATAGCGAGCTCGAGGCTGCCGGTCTCCTGCAGCGGCGTGCCGAAATGCGCAGCGCGCATCGTGATGCGGTCCCCATTGCGCTCGAGCTGCAGAACGTCGGGGGCAGTTATTTCGGCCTTGATTTCTTCGGTGTCGTCACCGAATGCTCTACGGAATTGCAGTGAGGTCAAGCCGTCGCCGTGCACCACGGCATCGGCATAGGGAGAGTCGGGTGTCAAAGCGGTTCGGATCATCCAGCCGGTCTTGCGATGCGCGTTGACGCCCTGGCCGATGAAGGCAAACCGCGCGGTCAGAATGAAATTGCCGCTCATTTTCTTCCAGACGAAATGAAACTCGTCTTCTCTAAACCACATATTGCGACCCGACCCGCCGATGATGAAGGTTTGGGTGACCGGATCGTAAACGGTCTGCCCTTTGAACCGGCAATTGCCGACGTCAACCGCCGAACTAAAGGGGCCTAATGTGCCCGATGACATGCTTCCTCCTGCCGAAATCAAGATGAAAAGCAAAAGGGAAGTAACTTTTTTCATAGGCTGACTCCATATTCTTCGTTAAAGCGCTGCAAAGACGGCAATAAAATTATTGTGACGCTTAAAATAACTAAAAGTAGTCGGCAATGCAATCACGTAAATTTCGCACGCGGCCGGTCACCTGGCAAAGATCAGTGCCACGCCGAAAACGGCGGCCAGCGTCCCGATCAAGCTGCGCCAAGTCGGCTTGCGCCCGTAAAATAGGAATTCGAGCGGGATAAGCATGATCGGCACGGTCGAAAGCAGAGTCGCGGCGACGCCCGCCTCGGTGTATTTGACCGCCACGATCGACAGCCACACTCCGAGATACGGACCCAAAAGAGCTCCGGCCAGAACGATCAGTGCCGCTTTCCGGTTTTTCAGCGTCGCCACAGCCGGTTTGGCTTGACGGGTTATGAGCGCAAACAGCCACATGACGATCGTTGCCGGCAGCATGCGTAAAAGCGTTGCCGAGAGCGCGTCCAGATCGCCGCTCAATCCCTGTTTGGCCAAGATGACGCCCAGTCCTTGTCCCAGGGCAGCGATCAATCCGAGAGCAACGCCCAGCGTCTTCGAGCCGCGATAAACCGCTTTATCGCGCGGATTCTTGATGACCCAGACAATGGCCAAAAAAGTGAGCACAATGCCGCTGACGGCAGTGGGACTCAGTTTTTCATTGAGAAATATCCAAGCGGTAATGGTGGTGATGGGCGGCGCCAAAGAGAGCAACAGAGTAGAGAGTTGAGGCCCGAGTATAACGATGGCATAGAACAGAGCGCCGTCTCCTAAAGCCAGGCCGACCAAGCCGCTCAGGCCGAGCATTTTCATGCTGTGCGGCGGGGCATCAAGCGGGATCAGCACCCCTCTTTGGGCATAAAGAGTGGCACTCAGAAAAATGCAGGCTAAAACGAGGCGCAACAGATTCGTCGGCAGGGCGCCGATTCGTTTTCCGGCGTTTTCGAACAGTAACGCTCCAAATCCCCAAAAAAAAGCCGCCGTTAAGGCGGCTGTCTCTCCCAAATAGGGCATTTCGCTCTTCCAGTGGCTTTATGGAGAGCGACGATACGAAAAAATTTCATGGAATGCAAGGCAAAGTTGCAAACGAAAGGCCCTCACAACAGACAACTTGTGAGGGCCTTTCCTGCAGCATCATTTGAGAAGGAGCATGCTCCTAAAATCCGTAAACTCGTCGGCTTCAAATCGACAGATGTATACGCCGGACGGAACGGGTTTTCCCTTCTGATCGAGGCCGTTCCAAACCACCTGATAAATGCCGCTGTCCTGCACACCATCGACCAGGGTGGTGACCCATTGGCCGTGCACGTTAAAGATCGACATAGTGACGGCAGCCTTTCGCGGCAGATGATAGGTGAGGGTGGTCGAAGGATTGAACGGATTGGGATAGTTTTGCTCCAATCGATAGCTTAGGATCGGTTTACCGCCTGGTGCCGTAATGGAGGCCGGGTCGACGGAAAGCGTAAGAGCGAGGTCAATGGTGCTGTTGGGATCAGCTGAGTCCACGGCGAGGCCTTGGGCGGGATCGGCGCTCGGGTAATAGCTTACTTGAAAAGCGGGGCGGGCGACCATCAGCCGATAGGAACCGCTGTCGAGGCCGGTCAATGCAAAACTTCCGTCCGCACCCGTCAAACAGGACTGTACGACATTATTGTTTGCATCGACCGCACAGACCATGGCTTGCTCCACGCCCTCGTTGCCGTCGTTGACCTCGCCGGCGAGAACGCCGCCCAGCGGCGTCTGCGGCACCTGCGCCGGCTGCAGGGCGATTTCTATGCCGTCACGGCGATTGGTACCGTCCAACTCAAAAACGACTGCTCGAGTCGGATTGTGGGTATCGTCATAGAACTCCCCGACATAGCCTCGCGCCCAAGCTGAGATAATATACTTCCCTCCCGCGATACCGACGATTTCGAAACCTCCTTCCGTATTCGTCACGCCGGTGTAATAGATGCGTGCCCATTGGGCAGCCGGACCCGTAAAGTTCTTGGGAAGCTTGGCGGGAAAAACCGTCACCAGCGCTTGAGGAATCGGCGCGCCGGTCGCCTCATCTATTACCGTACCGGTAACGATGCTTCCTGCGGCGGCGGGAACAGGTATTTTAAAGTCGATGTTCGGTGTCTCTTGTCCGGCCGTTACATGCACCACATCGGCAGACTGCGCCGGCTTGTCATCGAAATACTCGACATACCCGCCGAATCTCACGGCGATGTAATAGTCGCCTTCACAAACCGGATACAGGCGATAGGCGCCCGACTCATCGGTGGTGGTGACCAGTTGGGATAAATGTTTTAAAGAATTTTTCACATTTCCGCGTTTGGGGACTGCCTGCACAACGGCATTGGCGACCGGCTCATTGTTTCCCTCAAAAGTGACCCTGCCGCTGACTGCCCCATAATCCGTGCTTGTGTCGAGAACGAAATCAATGCCGCTGACGACTTGTCCTTCCGCTACTTGAATGGGCGTTGCATCCTTTAGCTGTGCGGCTCCGTCGTACCAGACGCCTTTAAGCTGCCGTGCATCTTTGATCCAAGCGCCGACGAAATAGACGCCGGCGCGCAGATTAGCCAGCTCATAGTTGCCTCCGGTATCGGTTTCAGCATAGCGCCGCAGCTTTGCCCAGGTCAAATCATCACTCTGATTCTGGTAAACGAAAGTGATGAACGCACCGGCTATCGGCATACCGGATGAATCGCGTACAGTACCGGTAATCTTGGCTGTGGGCTCGGCAAAGTTAAAGTCAATGCCGGAGGTCTCCTTTCCGGCCTGCACCGCAACCGGATCCGCATCCTTTGCCCGTGTTTTATTATTATAGAACAGAACATAATTAAAGCTGCCGATGCCGGCCTGCGCCATGACGCGAAATGTCCCTTCCGGTAGACCGGAAATCTTGTACTTGCCTTCTTCATCTGTGACGGCCGTCTGGCGAACAATATTGACGCCGGGAATGTCCAGAAGTGCAGGGCTGTTGTCGAAAGGCTGCGCCGAAACGACCGCTCCGGCCAGCGGCTTGCCCTCATCAGCTATCACCGTGCCGGAAATTGCACCGCCCTTGGCCAGCGGAAAATCGATATTCGGAACTTCTTGTCCTTTTACAATCACCGGTTTGGCTCTGACCATCGAATAGGCATTTTCGTAATACTCGGGCAAATAACCGTTGGCGTAAGCGGCAACCAAATAGGTGTCGTCCGGCATGTTGCTGATCTTGTAATTGCCGGATGCGTCAGAGACGGCGAAAAGATTCTTTTGCGCAAAAGGGCTCTTGCGGCTCAAAGCCACGATCCATGCGCCGGCAATCGGTGATCCGGTTTCCTCATCAGTAACGCGACCGGAAATGGCTCCGGCGCCGCCGGCAAGCTTTTTCAGGTTAAAGTCGATGCCGGTAACTGCGGCTCCGTCGGCAATGTGCACCGGATCAGCGTCCATCGGCGAACGGCCGTTGCGGTAGAACTGGATGTCGTAATTTTCGGCCGTGGCCACGACATAGTAATCGCCGGCATCCAGATGACGGAGCGTATATTCACCTTGATTGTCGCTGACCGACGTCTGGACCGCAACCCCCTCCTGGTTCACCGACCAGCAGAAAACCGTTGCGCCGCGAATGGGCTTGCCCCCGCTCTTGACCTTGCCGGAAATCGAGCCGCTGCCGTTTACCTGGAGAAGGGCGGGAGAAACGCCTTGGTCGTTCTCAGTGATCCACTGGCGAATCGCCAATTCCATGTTCAGCTGCAACGGATCAGCCGACAGGTACGGCTTGGCGGCGCCAACGGCAAGAGGTGAAACCCCCAAGACCCCTGCAAAAACAAGCAAGAGGATCAACACCTTTTTCATAACAACCTCCAAGAAAAAAGACTGAAAACTCTAAATGCAATGGATATGCCTAAAACAGATTTGCGGATCAAAATCTGGATAAGTTTGCACTTTTACCGTGGCTTTAACGATAGGCTAAGTCCATATATTCCAAGGTTTCCAACGTGATCAGCCGATCAACCGATGTCAAAAATGTAAGCCGCATTTCTTTTTAGCTATACTCGGCATTTTTTTCATTGCTAAACGAAAAAAATGCGCAGTCATAAAACAGTCTAAAGAAACAGCAGGCGGCAAATGGCCACGGCGGCGGCAATGCCTGCCGCATCCGCCGTCAATCCGACCGCCGCGGCGTAACGGGTGCGCTTGATGCCGACGGCGCCGAAATAGACGGCCAGTACATAAAAAGTCGTCTCCGTGCAGCCGTAAAGGGTCGAGGCGAGCAGGCCGATGAACGAGTCGGCGCCGTGGGTTTTAATTAACTCTGTGATGACGCCCAAGGATCCGCTGCCCGAAAGGGGGCGAAGCAGTGCGGCGGGCAATACTTCGGCCGGCATACCCAAGGCGTCGGTAATCGGCGAGAGCAGGTCGGCAAAGACCCGCATAGCGCCCGAAGACCGGAACAGAGCGACTGCCGCGAGAATCGCGGTGAGGAAAGGGATGATGCGCACCGCCGTCTGAAAGCCCTCTTTGGCGCCTTCGATAAACGCTTCATACACTTTGATCTTTTTCACCATGCCGATGAGCAGAATGAACAGAATCAACAAGGGGATCAGCGCATTCGAGAGGAGCTCGACCCCGCTGCGCAGGAACTGACGCAGGTGCAGCCTCTGTAAAAGCGGCAAGACCAACGTGTTGAATCCCCATACAACAACAACGGCCGCAAGGAGCTGGGCGGCGATTTGCATTAGGTTTTTGCGCGATCGACTGCGAGCCAGTTTTCCGTACCACTTGGCGGCGAGAATCGCCGTTAAAGTGGCAATAGTCGACGCGAAGATCGTCGGGCCGACCACGGCGGCCGGATCCGTAGACCCCAGACCGGCCCGCACACCGATGATGGTCATTGGTGCCAATGTGATTGCGGCCGTGTTAAGGCCGAGGAACAGGATCATGGCGTCGGAGGCGGTTTCGGGGTCGGGATTGAGCTCCTGCAAATGCTCCATGGCGCGGATGCCGAAAGGCGTAGCGGCGTTGCCGAGCCCCAACCAGCTCGCAGCCAAGTTCAGCGTCATGGCGCCGATCGCCGGATGGTCGGCGGGCACATCCGGAAAGAGTCGACGGCTGAGCGGCCGAAGCAGTCGCGCCAGCCCTTGAATCCAACCGGAGGCTTCGGCAATTTTCATCATGCCTAACCAAAAGCTCATGATGCCGATCAACCCCATGGCGGTGGATACTGCGGTGCCCACGGCATCGACGAGGCTGGGCATAAGAGCCGAAAGATTGCCGAAAACGACAGCTGCAGCCAACGAAATTGCGATCAAAAGGAACCAAATCCAATTCATCATTCTAAGCCGTCTCCTTTTCCTAATAAAAGCTAAGCTTTTTTAAATTAAAGACAAGCAAAATGAAAACCGATCCGTGGCGTTTATTTTTCAAAGGGCGACAAATCCTTTCTGCCGAGGCAAGGCTCATTCGCCCCCCTGGATGCTCCACGCCCCGTTTCGATAAAAGCTGGAAGTTTGATTCACGATTTTTTCTGCAGGCTGGATAGAAATGATTTGTCTTGCCGAAAAGATCAGAGAAATTATTTGGATTTTTGGGACGTCTTTGCTATTTTTTCCCGACTTTAGATTTTAATGGAGGATTTCAATGAAAGTCAAGGTCGATCCTGATCTGTGCACGGGTTGCGAGTTGTGCGTGGACACGGTGCCGGATGTTTTCCAGATGGGCGACGGCGTCGCGGTCGTCAAGAGCGCAACGGTTCCGGCCGGGTTGGAAGATGAGGTAAAAGAAGCGGCAGAGTCCTGCCCATCCGAAGCCATCATCATCGAATAAGTCCTTTTTAATGTCTTGCAGAAAATGGCCGATTAACAGTCGGCCATTTTTTTAATCATCTTTCCCGGCTTTTTTCCACTTGTCTCCCTTATCACCCTCGGCGGAGCAGAGAATGCATCGAAAGTATCGCTTGACGGCGTTGCTCGGTCTTTTGCTGCTGAGTTGCCGTGGCGGCGACCAAAGTGTAAAGGTGCTCAAAATTGCCCACGGCTTGAATGTCGATAATCCCGTGCATAAAGGCATGGTCTACATGGCAGCCCGCGCCTGGGAAAAGTCAAACGGCACCCTGCGCATCGACATCTATCCCAGCGAACAATTGGGGACGGAAAAAGAGTGCATCGAGCAGCTGCAGCTCGGCATCCTGTCGATGACCAAGGTTTCCAGCGCGGCATTGGAGAGCTTTGCTCCGCAGTTCAAAGTTTTCGCCCTGCCTTATCTCTTTCGCGATGATGATCACAAGTGGCGGGTTTATCGCAGTGAAATCGGCAGGAAACTGCTTTTGGCGGGCGAGTCGAAAGGCATGCGCGGCTTGTGCTATTACGATGCCGGGGCGCGCAGTTTCTACACCAAGCAGCGGCCGATCCTGCACCCTGATGATCTAAAAGGCCTTAAAATCCGCGTCCAATTGAGCCCCATGGCCATCCAGATGATCGATGTGCTCGGCGGTTCGGCAACCCCTATTCCGTGGGGTGAGCTCTATACCGCTCTGCAGCAGGGCGTGGTCGACGGCGCCGAGAACAACGCGCCCAGCCTTTATACATCGAGACATTATGAAGTCGCCAAATATTATAGTTTGGACGAGCATACGATGGTGCCGGACATTCTGCTGATCAGCACTTTGGTGTGGAACGATCTTTCGCCTTTTCATAAGCAAGTACTGCAGGAAGCGGCGGATGAATCGGTGGAATACCAGCGCCGGGTTTGGAAAGAGTTCGTTCAGGAAGCTATGGAAAAAATGAAAGCTGCAGGCCTGCAGGTTTATTATCCGGATAAGCGCCCATTCATGGAGCGGGCGCAGGCCATGTACCAAGCCTATGAGGGCACGGAAATCGGCGAGTTGGCGCGCCGTATCAGGGAGATTGAATGATCGGACCGAAAGTCAAAACAGTATTAGACCGTATTTTGGAACGGCTGGTTGCTGTCGTCATGGCCGTCCTTACGCTCGATGTAACGTGGCAGGTGGCGACGCGGTTCATCCTTAAGCATCCCAGTAATTGGACTGAAGAACTGGCGACGTTTCTCATGATTTGGGTCGGTCTGTTGGGAGCAGCTGTCGCTCTGCATCGTCGAGCCCATCTGGGCATCGACTATTTTGTCGGCCGTCTTTCCCCTTATTCAGCCGCCGTTGCCGAGGCTTTCGTTTATTTTGCCATTTTGCTTTTTGCCGTGTTCGTGTTTATTATCGGCGGGCTAAGGTTGGTGATCGTGACGTTCCGCTTCGGTCAGCTTACACCGGCTCTGCACATTCCGATGGGATTTGTCTATCTGGCCGTGCCGACATCCGGACTTTTCTTTGCCCTCTACAGTCTTGAATTTTTTCTGGGGGCAATGAAAAAGGTTAAAGCGGTTGTCGACAACTCAACATCGCTCAAGAGCTAAGGCTTGGAGCAGCACTATGGACCTGCCGCTTGTTCTTCTCATCGTCAGCTTTGTCGTTCTGCTCGTTCTCAACGTGCCGATCGCTTTTGCTATAGGCATCGCCTCGCTGCTCACTATTTTTGCCGTCGGCGGATTGCCGGCGTTTTTAACGGTGGCCTATACGATGACCACCGGCATCGACAGTTTTTCTCTTTTGGCGATTCCGTTTTTTATTTTGGCCGGCAATTTAATGGGACAGGGAGGAATTGCACGGCGTCTGATTGCTGCCGCCGAAACTTTGGTCGGTCGTCTGCCCGGCGGCTTGGCCTACGTCAACATTTTGACCTGCATGGCGTTCGGCGCCATTTCGGGCTCTGCCGCGGCCGCAGTCTCCAGCATCGGCGGTGCGATGGTGCCGCTGATGAACCGCGCCGGCTATGACCGCGAATTTAACGCCGCGGTCAGCATTACGGCCGCCACCACCGGACTTTTGATTCCGCCGAGCAACGTCATGATCGTCTATTCGTTAGCGGCAGGCGGTGCGGTTTCCGTGGCGGCGATCTTTATGGCCGGCATTCTGCCGGGTATTTTGGTCGGCCTGGGGCTCCTGATCACCGCCGCCGTCATGTCGGTCAAAAACAAATACGGCCGCGGCGGGCGGGTTTCGGCCCGTGAAGGGCTGCGGCGTCTGGCCGAAGCGTTGCCGCCTTTATCGCTGATCGTCCTGGTCCTGGGCGGCATCCTCAGCGGTGTGTTCACCGCGACGGAAGCTTCGGCGATCGCCGTTCTTTATGCGCTTTTGCTCTCCGTCGTCGTTTATCGCGAAGTGAAGGTGCGCGACCTTCCGGCCATTCTGCTGCAGTCCGGAGTTACGACCTCGGTCGTCTTTTTGCTGATCGGCGCCTCGATGTGCATGTCATACGTGCTGGCGCATCAAAACATCCCGCAGCAGATCAGCGCCGCGCTCCTCGGCGTCTCGAAGGATCCGGCGGTGATTCTGATCATCATCAATTTGCTGCTGTTGTTCGTCGGCACGTTTATGGATATGACGCCGGCGGTTCTCATCTTTACGCCGATTTTTCTGCCGGTAGTGACCAAGCTCGGCGTCGACCCGGTGCATTTCGGCATCATCATGATCACCAACCTCTGCATCGGCATCTGCACGCCGCCGGTAGGCGCCTGCCTGTTCGTCGGTTGCGGCATTGCCGAAACCACCATCTCCAAAGTCATGCGGCCGATTCTGCCGTTCTTTTTGTCGATGATCATCACCCTTTTTGTCATTACTTTTGTACCCCAATTGTCTTTGGCGTTGCCCAAAATGCTGCATTTGTTAAAGTGACGGGGATTCCGAACAATATGAGTTACCTGGAAGAACTTTATAGCCTGGAGAACCGGACCGCTGTCGTCATCGGCGGCGGGGGAGTGCTGGCCGGCGCCATGGCCGTCGGACTTGCCAAGGCCGGTGCGGATATCGCGGTTTTCGACTTGAACGGCGAGAACGCGGAAAAGACGGCGGCTGAAGCGGCTGCTCAGGGTGTGCGCTCGATGGCCGTACCCGGCAACGCCGCCTCGAAAGCCGACCTCGAACGCTGTCTGGAACAGGTGTGCAGAACATTGTCTCCGCCGAGCATCCTCATCAATGCGGCCGGAATCAACTCGGCCACACCCTTTTTTGAAATTTCCGAAGAGGAATACGACCGCATCATGAGCGTGAATCTCAAAAGCATGTTTCTCGCCTGTCAGGTTTTCGGCAGAAAAATGATTGCGGAAGGCCGAGGCGGCAGCATTATCAACATTTCCTCCGCCTCTTCGGGCCCGCCGTTGTCCAAAGTCTTTACTTACAGTCTCAGCAAGGCGGGTGTCAACAATTTGACGCAGTGGCTGGCGCGCGAATGGGCGCCCTACCGCATTCGCGTCAATGCCGTGGCGCCGGGCTTTTTCCCCGCTGAACAAAATCGGAAAATATTGACGCAGGAGCGCATCGCCGACATCATGCGGCATACGCCCATGGCGCGATTCGGTGAACCGGACGAGTTGATCGGTGCCGTGATTTGGCTGGCTTCCGACCGCGCCGCCTCATTCGTCACCGGCGCGCTTATTCGCGTCGACGGCGGCTTCTCGGCCATGACAATATGATATGGAGAAAGGACGATGAGACGGTTTGCACTTGTTGCAGCGCTCTTATTAGCCGCCTGTACACTGCAGCGGATCGACTGGCAAACCGGTACATTGCAAAGGGTCATCGATCTGGCGCAAAAGCGGCAGAAGCCGATTCTCGTCTATTTTTCCTCGCCGACCTGCACCGTCTGCCGCTTTTTGGAAAAGAGCGTTTTTCAGGATCGCCGAGCCGTCAAAATGATTCGCCGGCAATATGTGCCCTTTCGCGTCGTCAAAGGCGTGGGCGAGGGAGATCGCCTGATCGAGTTCTTTCAAATTTCCGCGTTTCCGACGCTGGTCGTAATGGGTGTCGATGCGCGCGAGCGCGATCGCATCATTGGTTTCAACGGCGAAAATGCCGCCCTCATCGAAACGCTTGCAGATTGGGCGGTCGATCGCCATACGCTGCTTTCCTATTTGCGCCGTTTCAGCGAGGATACGACCGACGTCGAATGGGCCTATCGCATTGCCGAGCGCTATCAAAAGCGCGGTCAGGACGAGTTGGCGGCGCATTTCTTTGCCCGCGTTCGCCGATTGGATCCGCAAAACCGGTCGGGATATAAGCCTGCCGCCGATTTCTATGCAGCGCTGTTTGACTTTCGCCGCCAAAGAACCGATTCTATACTGACCGCCGTTCTTCGTCAGGAAACCGACGCCGACCGCCTGCTGCTCGGATACCGCAGCCTGATCAGCGCCGAGGAAGGTCGGGCGCTTTCGGGCGATGCCGCGGCGGCCGATAGAGCAATTTCGCTTTATCAGGAGGCGCTGCACCGCCTTCCTGATTCCGTATTGTTGCTGAACGCCTGCGCCTGGTTTATTCATCAGATCAATTCACCGGAATACAGGGATTGGGGAATTCGTTTGGCGGAACGCGCCGCTTCGCTGGCACCGAACAGCGAGGAAATCTGGGACACATTGGCATGGTTATATCATGATGCCGGCCGTTATGAGGATGCCATTGCCGCGATGAAACGGGCGGCAAGGCTGAATCCCAAGGCCGAGTACTATAAACAAGCCCTGCAGCAAATGCAGAGAGCTGCGGGAAGGTGATGCCGAAAGGATGGAAAAAGAAACGTTGAGGAGATCAATATGGGAGATTATGATATCGGATTGATCGGCTTGGCCGTGATGGGCGAGAATTTGATTCTGAATATGGAGCGGAACGGCTTCAAAGTCGCCTGCTACAACCGCACCACCTCCAAAGTCGATGCCTTTATCAACGGCCGCGCCAAGGGCAAGAACATCAAAGGGTGTTATTCGGTCAAAGAGCTGGTCGACAGCCTTAAACGGCCGCGCAAAGTGATGCTGATGGTCAAGGCCGGGCAGGCGGTCGATGATTTCATCGAGCAACTCCTGCCGCATCTGGAGCCCGGAGACGTCATCATCGACGGCGGCAACACCCATTTTCCGGATACCATTCGCCGCACCGCTTATGTCGAGTCAAAGGGTCTGCTGTACATCGGCACCGGCGTCTCGGGCGGTGAGGAAGGCGCGCTGTGGGGGCCGTCGATCATGCCGGGCGGTTCGCCGGCTGCCTGGCCGCTGGTCAAGCCGATCTTTCAGGCCATTGCCGCCAAAGTGGAGAACAATGTTCCATGCTGCGACTGGGTCGGCGAAAACGGCGCCGGTCACTTTGTCAAAATGGTGCACAACGGCATCGAATACGGCGACATGCAGCTGATCAGTGAGACTTACCACCTGATGCGGGCCGTCGGCATGAGCAACGAAGAGATGCATCAGGTGTTTGCGCGCTGGAACGAGGGCAAGCTCGACAGCTATCTCATACAGATCACACGCGACATCCTGGCCTACAAGGACGAGGAGGGCAACTATACCCTTGACTTGATTCTCGACGCTGCGGGACAAAAAGGCACCGGCAAATGGACGGCCATCGAGGCGCTCAATCAGGGTCAGCCGCTGACTTTGATCGGCGAGGCGGTTTTTGCCCGCTGTCTCTCCGCTTTGAAAGAAGAGCGTATGGAAGCCGCCAAGCACCTCGCCGCCGGTGTTGCTACGTTTCAGGTCGATAAAAAGCAGTGGATCAACGACCTCGAGCAGGCGCTCTATGCTTCCAAGATCGTCAGCTATGCCCAGGGCTATCAGCTCATGCGCGCCGCCGCTCAAGAGTACGGTTGGAATCTCAATTATGGCGGCATTGCGCTCATGTGGCGCGGCGGCTGCATCATCCGATCGGTCTTTTTGGGCCGCATCAAAGAGGCGTTCGACCGCAATCCGCAGTTGGTCAATCTGTTGCTCGATCCTTTCTTTAAAGACGAAATCGCCGCGGCTCTGCCTTCCTGGCGGCGCGTCCTAAAAACTGCCGTTGATTTGGGCGTACCGGTTCCGGCAATCAGCTCGGCGTTGGCTTATTACGACGGCTATCGCTGCGAACGTCTGCCGGCCAACCTGATTCAGGCGCAGCGCGACTATTTCGGCGCGCACATGTACGAACGCATCGATCGACCGCGCGGCGAGTTTTTCCATACCAACTGGACCGGCCGCGGCGGTACGACGGCATCTACTGCTTATACGGTTTAAGGAAAAGGAACCAGTCTGTGGTCATCGGCACCGGTTCACCGGATACTCTTCTTGCGGAATCGCAGGTCGAAGAAATCTGCCGCCGAGCGTTCGACAATCAACGGCTCGACGGCAAGCGGCTGCTGTTCATCGTCCCCGATCATACGCGCAGCGCGCCGATGGATATGATCTTTCGGGTGATCTATCGCCTGCTGGCCGATCGGGCGGCGGCGTTGGACTTTCTCATCGCTTTAGGCACGCATCCGCCGATGAGCGAAGAGATGATCGCCCGCCGGTTCGGCATTACGCCGCAGCAGCGGCAAAGCGAGTTCTCCAAAGCCCGCTTCTTCAACCATCGTTGGGATGATCCGCAGCGGCTCGTCACTATCGGTATCTTGGATGAAGAAGAGGTGGAAATGCTCAGCGGCGGCCGCCTGCGTCAAAAGGTCACCGTGACGATCAATCGCCGAATTCTCGATTATGATCGTCTGATCATCGTCGGGCCGACCTTCCCGCACGAGGTCGTCGGCTTTTCCGGCGGCAACAAGTATCTGTTCCCCGGCATAGCCGGAGCCGAGATCATCGACATGTTCCATTGGCTCGGCGCTTTGATCACCAATATGGAGATCATCGGCGTCAAATACACGCCGGTGCGCGACGTCATCGACCGCGCCGCCTCCATGGTGCCGATCGAGCGGTACTGCATGAGTCTGGTCGTCAAGGACGACGGTTTGGCCGGACTCTTTCTCGGGCCGCCGGAAGAGGCCTGGGCGGCGGCCGCCGATTTGTCGGCAAAAGTGCACATTGTTTACAAAGACAAGCCGTTTCACCGCATTTTAGCCTGCGCACCGGCCATGTACGAAGACCTGTGGACCGGCGGCAAGTGCATGTACAAACTGGAACCGGTGGCGGCGGACGGCGCCGAGCTGATCATTTATGCACCTCACATTTCCGAAGTCTCGGTAACGCACGGTTTTTGGCTGGAACGCATCGGCTATCACGTGCGCGACTATTTTCTCAAGCAGATGAATCAGTTTGCCGACGTGCCCGGAGGCGTCATGGCGCATTCGACGCATGTGAAGGGGGCCGGGACGTTCGAAAACGGCATCGAAAAGCCGCGCATTCGCGTGGTTCTGGCCACGTCGATTCCACCGGATGTGTGCGATCGCATCAACTTGGAGTATCGTGACCCGCGCACCATCAGGGTGGATGAATGGATGAATCGTGAAGAAGAAGGCGTGCTTTATGTTCCTCATGCCGGTGAAAAACTGTATCGATTAAAAAGCGCAAAAGGTGAATCATTATCATAGGAGGCAAAGCGTTCATGGCAAGGTTCAAAAATGTTGTGGTGGCGCAGTCGGGCGGACCCTCGCCGGTGATCAACAACACGGTGCGGGGGATTATCGACACTTGCCGTATGTTTCCCGATCATTTCGATAAAATCTATGCCGCATGGCACGGCATTGAGGGCGTGCTCAAGGAAGAGCTGCTCGATCTCTCGGCGCAAAAGGATGAAGAGATTGCGCTATTGCGCACCACGCCGGCTGCGGGCGCCATCGGCACTTGCCGTTACAAAGTCAAATCCTCACAAACCGAAGATTTCCAGCGCATCATCGAAGTTTTTAAAGCGCACAAGATCGGCTATTTCATCTATATCGGCGGCAACGATTCGATGGATACCGCCAACAAGATCGCCAATCTGGCGCATCAAAGCGGCCTCGATCTGATCGTCGTCGGCGGCGCTAAAACGATAGACAACGACGTCGGCGATTCCGAGTTCAAGCTGGTGGATCACACGCCGGGCTACGGCTCTACTGCCCGTTACTGGGCGATGAACATTCAGAACGCCAACGAGGAGAACCTGGGCTCCAGCCCGTCGGATCCGGTACTGGTGATCCAGGTGATGGGGCGCAAAATCGGCTTTATACCGGCTGCGGCGCGGCTGGCCGATCCAAAGCGCGAAATGCCGCTACAGATCTATATGCCGGAGTCGGGCGTCACGCTCGAGGAGCTGGCGGATCACGTCAACGATGAGCTCAAGCGCAGCGGCCGCTGCATCGTGGTGGTGTCGGAGGGATTCGATGCCGGCGACGTCGGGGCTCGGCGCGACGCCTTTGGTCATATCGAATACGGCGCCAGCGAGTCCAGCGTGCAGCAGATTATCGTCAACTATTTGAACCAAGTTGGATTAAAGGCGCGCGGCAAGGCGCGCGGCCAGGTGGTCGGTACCGATCAGCGCAGCACTGCGGTTTACGCCTCGACCGTCGACCTCGAAGAGGCCTACAAAGTGGGGCAAAACTGCGTGGTGATTGCCGTTGAAAAAGGCTCCGGCTATATGTCCACGATCTTGCGCCGCCCGGGCATCATCTACAGCGTCGATTATGCGCATGTGCCGCTGGAGGCTGTGGCCAATTCTGAGCGCTGTTTTCCGAAAGAATGGATCGCCCCCAGCCGCATCGACGTGACCGACGATTTCGTGCGCTACGCCAAGCCGCTGATCGGCGACGACTGGGTGAGCGTGCCGGTCATCAACGGCATCCAACGGTTGGCGCGCTTTGAAAAGATCTTTGCGCCGCAGCTTTTGCCGCCCTATGTGCCGCAAGCGTATCGATAAGATGAGGCAAGGAAAGGAATCTGAACAATGGACCCCGCACAGGAGCTGAAAGAGCTGCAGCCGCGTTATGAGTTCCTCGTCGCCATCGATTCCGACGGCTGCGCCTTTGACACGATGGAGATCAAGCACAAAGAGTGCTTTATCCCTCAATTCATCAAGTATTTCGATCTTCAGCCGGTCGCCAAATACGCCCGCGAGGCGGCCGAGTTTACCAACTTGTATTCCAAATGGCGCGGCGCCAACCGCTTTATTTCCTATGTGCTGGCGCTCGATCTGCTCGAAGAGCGGCCGGAGGTAAAGGCGCGGCAAGCCGTTATCCCAAAAGTTCCAGGGCTGCGCGCCTGGATGGAGCGGGAGACAAAACTGGGCAATCCGGCGCTCAAGGCTGAGGTGGAACGGACCGGCGACCCCGATCTCAAGCGGGCGCTCGACTGGTCGATCGCTGTCAACGAGGCAGTCGCCGACATTGTCCGCAACGTGCCGCCCTTTCCGCTGGTGCGCGAAAGCCTGGAAAAGCTCTCGCAGTGGGCGGACATTATCGTCGTTTCGGCAACGCCGCATGAGGCGCTCGACCGCGAATGGGAGGAGCACGACCTGAAACGCTATGTCCGTTTCATCGGCGGGCAAGAGATCGGCTCCAAAAAGGAGATGATCGAGTTGGCGCTGAACGGCAAATATGATCCCCGGAAGGCGTTGATGATCGGCGATGCGCCCGGCGATCAAAAGGCCTCCAAAGCCAACGGGATTCTCTTTTTCCCGATCAATCCGGGCGCCGAGGAGAAATCGTGGGAGCGGTTTTACCGCGAGGCTTTGGAGCGATTCCATAAAAGCGAATTTGCCGGCGCCTATGAAGAAGCGCTGATCGCTGAATTCGAACGGCTGCTTCCCGATACGCCGCCGTGGAAGCGGTGAGTCGCTTCTTGGTCAAAAACGGTCGGCAGCCGATCGGACGCGCTCTTTTAAAAAGAAAACCCGAGACCAGTCATGAAAGCCCTGCTATTCCGCACCGCTGTTCTTAGCTTTTGTCTTGCAACCCTGCTTTCCGCCGCAGTGCTGGACGGCTATGACTCGATGGACGAGCTCCATCGGCGGTGCGAGGCCTTGGCGCGCGCTCATCCGCAGCTTGTCCGCGTCGATACGCTCGCGCGCACGCCGGGGGGACGTCCGGTGCTGCGGCTGCGGCTCGGAAGAGGCGACGATCTTCCGGCAATGCTTTTGATCGGCGGCGTGGAAGGGGACGATCTCGCTTCGCCGCAAGTGTGCCTCGGCTTTACGGAGCGCCTGCTGCGCTCAGACCGCATCGCCGTCTTGGAGAGCACTGCGGTTTTCGTCATTCCCTGTCTCAATGCCGATGCCGCCGCCCGCGCATATAACGCTACCCCGCTGCAGAACCGCTGCACGAACGACCGCCCGATTGACGATGACCGCGACGGCGAAACGGACGAAGACGGCTACGAGGATCTAAACGGCGACGGCCTGATCACCCTGATGCGCGTCGAGGGTGCGGGCGAGTGGTTGGAGGATCAAGAATGCCCGCCGCTGTTGCGCCGAGCCGATCCGGCCAAGGGGGAGGTCGGAAATTGGCGCCTTTACGGCGAAGGCTTTGATAACGACCGAGACGGCCGTTGGAACGAAGATCCGCCCGGCGGCGTCGACCTCAACCGCAACTTTTCCTATCGATACCGCTATTTCACTGAAGCGGCGGGTGATGATCCGCTCTCCGAACCCGAAAGCCGCGTATTGGCTGATTTCCTCATCGCTCACCCCAATATTTTTGCCGTTTTCAGTTTTTCTACCGCCGACAATCTGCTGCACCCTTGGCAAGGCAAGGCGGCGGAAAAAGGCAAACCGCTGCAGCAGCCTTTGCCCGAAGATGCGCCGATTTTCAGCCGCGTTGCCGAGCGGTTCAAACAGTCAGGCGTTTTGCCCTTATGGCCGGAACGGCAGCCGGAGCCGGGCAACCCGGCCGAATGGCTTTACTATCACCTGGGATTCTATTCCTTCTTTGCGCCGGTTTGGCTGCCGCCCGCGGATTCGAGCAGCAAGGCCGAGAGCCGGCAGGATCTGGAGCGCGGGTTCTTTGCCTGGTACCGCGCGCAGGGATTGACTGACCGCTTTGTCCCCTGGCAAAAAATCGCTCATCCCGATTTTCCCGATCGCGAGGTCCAGGTCGGCGGCTGGGTGCCGTTTGCCCGTAAGAATCCCCCTGTCGACAGCCTTAAATCCGTAACGGATCGCTATTTTCGCTTCTGGATGGAGCTATTGGAAAGCCGACCGCGGCTCGAGCTTGCTCTCAAAGCCGAGCGCATGGATGCGGGACTCTATCGCCTGACAGCAACCCTGCGCAATTGCGGCTATCTGCCAACCTCCTCCGCGGTCGGCGATCAGATTCGGCGCGGGCCGCGACTCAAGATCGAAATTGTTTCGGAAAGGATTCGCCTGACGGCGGGGAAGCGCTTCTATCTGCTCGAGCCGTTGCCGGCAGGCGGCGAAACAGAAAAGAGCTGGATGCTCACCGGCAAAGCGGGAGAGACCGTCAAGGTGAAAGCGGTTATTCCCGCCGCCGGAGAGGCGACGGCCTCAGCAACTCTTCCGTGAGCCGCCGAGGCGCGTCCGTCATTTTGTGTCGGATTCGAGTTCTTTGGTATAGCGCTGCAGCAGCTCCGAAAGCGCCCGCTGCATCGAATCGGCGGCTGCCTGCACGTCCCCTACGGCGCCGTCGAGCAGGGCTGCAGCCCAGAACAGGTTCTCGGCCGCCAGCGAGAGCAGCTCGTCCTTGGGATTGCGTTCATAGATTTTGGCCATGGCGGCAACCAGCGGATGGCGGCGGTTGATCTCCATGATCTTTTTCGGCGGCTTGGCGTCCGGCGTGTAGAGCTGCATGATCTTTTCCATTTGCGATGAGATGCCCTGGCTGATCAGTACCGCTGGACTGTTGATCAGGCGGCCCGACAGCTTGACGTCTTCGACGCGGTCGGTAAGAATGTCTTTAATCCGCCGCGCCAGCTTGTCCAGGCTCCTCTCGTCGGCTGCGGCTTGGCTCTCTCCGGCTCCCTCTTTGAACGGAATCTTGTCCAGTTTGGCCGGATCGACGGTGTCCGCCGAAACGATGGGCAGCTTTTCGAACTCGATAAGCCCGGGCAGCGCAAATTCGTCGATCGGCTCGTAGCAGTAGAGGATCTCCACGTCTTTGACCTTGAAAATCTCTAACGCCGGTTGATTTTCGATGGTCTTACGGTCAGGACCGGAGAGGTAATAGATCTCTTTTTGCTCCGGGTGTTTACGGCGCACATACTCTTCGAGCGAGATGAGCTCCTCGCTGCTTGCGCATTTGGAAGAGTTGAAGCGGAACAGCGCGGCGAGCTTGTCCTTGTTGGCAAAGTCATTGTAGCCCTCTTTGAGGATTCTGCCGTGCTGTTTCCAAAGCTCGGCATAGGTTTCGGGTTCGTTTTTAGCCAGTTCCTGGAAATGCGACAGCAGGCGGCTCACCAGAGTGCTCTTGATCTTGGCCAGGTGCGGATTTTCCTGCAGCGTTTCGCGCGAAATGTTGAGCGGCAGATCGTCGCTCTCGACGACGCCGCGCAGGAAGCGCAGGTACTTGGGCAGCAGCTCCTTGTACTTGGCGTCGATCAGCACGCGGCGCACGAACAGGTGTAGGCCTTCGTCGGGAGCTTCCAGACCGAACAGTTCCATGTTCGTTTTGGGCACGAACAGCAGGGCATGGAACTGAATCGGCGCATCGGCGGAAAAATGCAGCCAGGTCAGCGGCGGCTCTTCCTGATGAGCGATGAATTTAAAAAACTCCTGGTACTGCTCTTTGCTGACGCTCGATTTGGGTTCGCGCCATACGGCGGTGATCTTGTTCACCTGCTCGCCGTTGAGGAAAATCGGAAACGGAACAAAGTTTGAATATTTCTCGATGGCGGCCTGCACTTTCCATTTCTGGGCAAACTCTTCCGCATCGGGACGTAGGTGCGCGATGATGCGCGTGCCGCGACGGGTCCCTTCCGGCGCCGGAGCGATTTCGAATGTGCCGCCGCCGTCGCTGCTCCACTGCCAGGCCGGTTCGTCGGGCTTGGCCGATTTGCTGATCACCTCCACGCGGGCGGCGGCGACAAAGACGGAATAAAAGCCCACGCCGAAGCGGCCGATCAGCGAAAGGTCGCTGCTATCTTTGGCCAATTGCTTGAGGAATTCCGCGGTGCCGGAGCGGGCGATGATGCCCAGGTTGTCGATCAGCTCCTGCCTGGTCATGCCGATGCCGGTGTCGCTGATGGTAAACGTCTTTTTCTTCTCATCGAGATCGATGCGGATCTCGAACGGCAGATCTGCATCGCACATCGGCTCGTTTTTGACGCTCAGAAAGCGCGCCTTATCGAGCGCGTCAGAGGCGTTGGAAATGAGCTCGCGAATGAATACGTCGCGATGCGTATACAGAGAATGCGAAAGGATATCGAGCAACTGCCGCACTTCGGCCTGAAATTCATAGCGTGCGGCGGAAGCAGCACTTTCGGACATAAATCAACCTCCCATGGATATATCAAACTCGTGACACATAGATTTCCCCTTCGGGAAAAGCTGCATAATTTAGGAAAAAGCGGCAAAAATCCAAGTAAAGCGGTGAAAAAAACGATGTTATACAGTCTGCGGTTCCCACAGACAACCATAGTTGAACGTTCAGCGGCTGAAGCGACGGCATCCTAAACAACTCTGATTTTTGACCGACAAGAGTTATCTTTATCTACGGCAATTAGTCGAGCAGAGGAGAATAGGCGATTGAGAACCCAGTGCAAAACAGCGGTAAAACACATTCCGGTGTTGCTGAGCATTCTCGGTGCAGCGGCCGTCTTGAGATGCGGGGGACCTTCCGGCGACAATCTGCCGAGTTTTAGGCTTGTACCGGCGGAAAAGATCGTTTTCAACTCGTTCGTCGACTGCAATATGGCCGAGGCGTGGATTGGTGACCGCCTGCGCATTTTCCCCGGCAAATACGGCGAGGATCCGCTGTGGGGCGACGCTGATGACTTGAAATATGCGGACGGCCGCAACGCCGAGGAGGTCTTTCAGAGTCCGCGGGAGGCTTTCAAGTCGCCGCGCATGCCCAAGAATGCGCCGGTCGGCGAACCAGGGTTGCACGGCGCCGTCTGGTTCGAGACGGTCTATCAGGATCCCCGCGATCCTTCCGGCCGGACTCTTTACGCGCTCTACCACAACGAGAACTATCCCTCGACGCTGCCGTACGATCCGGCCACCGGTAAAGGCTATCGCGGCGATAAATGGCCGCAGGGGCTGCAGGGACCCGAAAGTCCGGCGGCGGTGCCGCGCATCGGCATTATGAAATCCACAGACGGCGGCGAGAGCTGGGAGGACCGCGGCATTCTGCTGGAAGACCTGGACGAGCGGATGATTCTCAAGCCGCACAACACCTCGAACACCTTTGCCGGCGGCGTCGGCGATCCCTCGGCCGTGGCGAGCGGCGAATACCTTTACGTTTTTTACGGCGAATACGGCTATCCGGGCGTTTATGATGAAGCGACGTATGACCCTCGCATCGAATGGGCGGGCCAGTGCATCAGCGTCGCGCGCATTGCGCTGAGCGACCTCGATGAGCCGGAAGGCAAGGCGCGGCGTTGGGACGGTCAAGATTTCAGCGTTCCTCACGACGGCATCGGGGTTCCGATCCGCAGCCTGCAGATTCCCATGGAGGAGGGCGGCGGACCGGCATCCTCGCCGAAAGGCGGTTTCTATTGGGGACCCTCCGTCAGCTGGAATACGTATCTCGACTGCTGGGTGATGCTCATGGCCAAAGTCGAAGGGCCTTCGTGGCAAGGAGACAAGGTGTTCATCTCCTTCAATAAAAATAAAGATTTTCGTCGGCCTGAGAGCACGCAGGAGTGGAGCAGACCGCAGCTGCTTTTTGAAAAACAGGGTTACATCTTGTGGTATCCGTCGCTGCAGCCCACAAAGGACAAAGAGGATATCGAAAACCGCTATACCTCGCTGCGCCTCGGCAAAAGAGCCCGATTTTTCTTGAAGCGCATCAAGCCAAACGACGATTCGTTCGCGTCGGAGCATTTTATTGAATTCAACAAAAGCCCTAAGTAGTCGCTGGAGGCGCCCGTGTGCTCTTTTTCACCGGCAAAGCAAAATACTGCATTGTGAAAACAGAACTCGACCCCGCCCAACGACCGGACGAATAAGCGTCGCCCATCCGTCGACCGGCGCCGCTCGTCCGCGATTTGTTCAGCCCTGTATTGGGCAAGTCGTCGCCGAAATCTTGCTGTCCGAGTTTGATTATGGACGCCTTTGATGGGCAAGTTTGTTGTTGATCACTTTAAATTGAGCAGTTTGCAGAATGAAGCCGCAAGAAATTTCGAAACCCCTTGTCTTTTATTCTCTGCTGAGCGCCGCGCTTCTTTTTGCTCAGGAGACCCCGCCGTTCAAAGCCGTCGGTGCGCCGAGTTCGCCGCGGGTTCCGATTGCCTGGAACCGCTACTACGACTCGCGCGAGATCGGCGATCTATGCCGCAGGCTGGCCGAGGCTTTTCCCGAGTGCGTCCGGTTCAGCTCCATCGGCAAGTCGGCGCAAGGCCGTGACCTTTATCTGCTGACCGTCACCAGTTTTCGCCACGGCGATGCGTCGCGCAAACCCGCCCTCTATATCGACGGCAACATCCACTCGAACGAAATCCAGGGCAGCGAAGCGGCGCTTTATACTGCCTGGTTTCTGGCGGAGAGTTTCGGCCGAATCGATTGGATCACCGATCTGCTGAAGCAAAAGACGTTTTACATTGTGCCGACCATCAATCCCGACGCCCGCGACGAGTTCATGCATCGGCCGAACACGCCGCATTCGCCGCGCTCGGGCATGCTGCCGCGCGACGACGACGGCGACGGCGACCTCGACGAGGATCCTCCGGATGACCTCGACGGCGACGGCTTTATCGTCATGATGCGCCGACGCAGTCCCGTTGGCCGCTGGAAAGCAGATCCCGATGATCCGCGCCTGATGGTGCGCGTTGCCGACGACGTCAAAGGCGACTATGAGCTGCTCGGCTATGAAGGGATCGACAACGACGAGGACGGCCGCCTCAACGAAGACGGTCCGGGTTATTACGATCCGAACCGCAATTGGGGTTGGAACTGGCAGCCGATGTTCGTGCAGGAGGGCGCCGATTTTTACCCCTTTTCCATTCCGGAAAACCGCGCCGTCAACGAGTTCGTCAAGGCGCATCCCAACATCGCCGGCGCGCAAAGCTACCACAACGCCGGCGGCATGATATTGCGCGGCCCCGGTCAGGCCGACGATTCCACCTACCTGGCGGCGGATAACCGCGTGTACGACGCTCTGGGCAAGCTCGGCGAGGAGATCCTGCCGGGTTACAAATACATGGTGCTGCATCGCGATCTCTATTCCGTCTACGGCGGTGAACTCGATTGGTTCTACGGCGCCCGCGGCATCTTTACTTTTACCAACGAGCTGTGGACGTCCTTTGACTACAACCGCCGCGCCAACGGCGCGAAAAGCTGGTTCGGCGCGGAAAAAGAGATCTATCGCTTCGACGAGCTGCTGCTGTTCGGCGAAGGCATCGTGCCCTGGAAGCCCTTCGACCATCCCCAGTTCGGCCGCATCGAAATCGGCGGCATCAAAAAATCCTGGACGCGCACCGCGCCTTCGTTCATGCTGGAAGAGATGTGCCACCGCAACATGGCGTTTACCTTGTTTCACGCTTATCATCTGCCGCAGGTGCGGATCGATTCGGTTGCGGTGAAAAAAATCAGCGACACGCTGTGGCAGATCGATGTGCGGGTGATCAACGATCGACTCATCCCCACGCGCAGCGCTCACGAAGTCAAACACCAATTTACCAGGCCCGATTGGCTGGAGCTCAAGGGATGTCGCGTGGTTGCCGGCTATCGCGTCGACAATCCCCTGCTGGATTGGGTGACGGAGCAAAAGCATCGGCCGGAAAGGTTGTGTATTGACGGCGTGCCGGGGTTGGGCAGCGCGCAGGTGCGATGGATCGTCTCCGGCCGTCCGACGGGCGAGATTATCTTTGATTCTCTGAAAGGCGGCATCGCCGGCCGTCGCTTTTAAGGGGTTCGATGCAGTCGCGCACTCTGAAATCCGATCTGATTCTGCTCCTGGCTGCGCTCATTTGGGGATTTGCCTTTGTCGCCCAGCGTCAGGGGATGCAGTTTGTCGGACCATTCACATACAACGCGATCCGCTTTGCCCTTGGCGCTCTGGTGCTGCTGCCGCTGTGGTCGCGCCGGGCGCGGCAGGCCGATTTCGTCGTCGAAAAACATCCGCATCTGGTCCGCTTCGGCGGGCTGATCCTCGGTGTGATTCTTTTTCTCGGCAGCTCGCTGCAGCAGATCGGCATCGTCTATACGACGGCGGGTAAGGCCGGGTTTATCACCGGACTCTATGTCGTGCTGGTACCGTTCGCCGGCCGCTTTTTGGGACAAAAGACCACCCTCGAGCATGGACTGGCGGTTCTGTCGACCACCGTCGGCCTCTATTTTTTGACGGTCACCGAGTCGTTTTCCATCGCCAAAGGCGATCTGTACGTGCTGGCAAGTGCCTTCTTTTGGACCGGCCATGTGGCCTTTGTCAGTTGGCTGTCGCCGCGCGCCTCGGCCATCCGCATCGCCGTGACCCAGTTTCTCGTCTGCGCTTTTCTCAGCGCCGTCGTTGCCTTGACTACCGAAAGCCTCGCGTTGACGGCGCTGCGCGGCGCCGCGCTGCCCATCCTATACGGCGGCATCATGTCCGTCGGCGTGGCGTTCTCGCTTCAGCTCTACGGCCAACGATTCGCGCCGGCCGTGCATGCGGCGATCATCCTCAGCATGGAGACGGTTTTCGCCGCCCTCGGCGGGCGGCTGATCCTCGGCGAACAGCTGTCGCCGCGCAATCTCTTTGGTGCCGGTTTAATGCTGCTCGGCATGCTGCTGGCGCAGGTCCGCATTTTCAAGCGTAGGGACTGAGAGGGGCCTAATATATAGCCCGCCTATTGCCGTGTTGAGGGAGAGAATCAAAGCATGGCGGAAGGAGGTGCGGCTTCGATGCACTGTGCTGATGATCGGCGCCTGCCGTTAAATTCCCCCTTTCGGCCGTCATGCTTTTGCAAACACAAATTCGAACCGCTCCGGCATCGGCTCGGTCGCCTTTTTAGGCTTGTCCGGCAAATGCGTAATTCATTCCTCCGTAAAATAATCCGAGTCGATTCGCTTTAATTCGTAAGAAGCCACCGTAGTGACGCCGACGTTGTGGTCGATCATCAGCTGCGCCAACATATCGCCGTCGATGAGCACGATCTTGCTGTCTATACGCGCGACGTAATCCAGTGCATCTTGCGTAAAAGAGGAGGTGGTGATGAAAATACCTTTGCGGGCGCGCTGACCCTGCAGGGCGCCCGCAAATTTCTGGATCTCAGGGCGCCCTACCGCGCTCTCCCATCGTTTGGCCTGCACATAGACGATGTCGAGCCCCAAACGGTCCTCTTTGATGATGCCGTCGATGCCGCCGTCTCCGGTTCTGCCGATGGCCTCGCCGGCGTCCTTGCGCGTGCCGCCGTATCCCATCCTGACCAGCAGATCGATCACCAACCGCTCGAAAAAGGCCGGCGATCGGTCTTTGATCAACTGCAAAAGCTCGGAAGCCAGGCCCTGCCGCAGTTTTTGATAGGCCGTTTCGATCATTTCTTCGGGTGTCTGTGTTTCCTCGCCCTGCTTATCTTGAGGTTCGTTGGACCCGATTCTGCTTGTTTTTATAAATTCGCCGAATTCAGGAAACTGCAGGAGAAAAGCGGTATCGATCTTGGCAGGCTTTTGCCGGAGAACTTGTTTGCCGCGTTCCGTGATCCGATAATAGCCGCGCCGGGTGGTCTCCAGCAGTCCGGCTTTTTTCAAATAAGTGCGCGCCCAACCGACGCGGTTGTCAAAGAACGCCTGCTGTCCGCTGGGCAGCAGCCTGCTCCGTTCCTCGTCCGTAAGGCGGAACTCATCGGCGAGCGCCTCGATGGTCTCGCGAAGCGAGTGTTCCCCGCCGTCACCCGCGAATCTGAGCAAAGGCAGCATGATGGACTGGTAATCCGGAATGGTCATGTCTGTTCCCTCCTGATCGATTCGATGCCGCTGTAAATGGAATGCGAATGGCAGCCGGCAGACTCGCCGCTTTGCCCGGCGTTTATTTTCGCCGACTGCTCACCACAGCTCATCGTATTTCGTCCATAGAAAATCGCCCATCTCCCACGCCTTGTCGATGACCTTGTTGCCCCAGTCGATGCCGTAACGGGTAAGAAATTCCCGCGCTTTTTTCGGATTGGACTGGTGCAGACGAAGCGCCTCGCTTTCTACTCTAGTCTGCTCATTCAAAAGCTCATCCTGCCAGGGGTCCCAGACGGCCATGACGTCTTTGCGCATGTCGCCCCAGCGCTGCGCGGCCAAAGTTCCCAGACGATTGAACGCCCACCAGGCCGAGCTGCGCGAAAATCCCGTGCGCCGGCCGTCGACTTTGTAGGCGGCGGCAACGTCGGTCACGCCGCAATAGATCGGCACATAGATCGACGAAGCGACGTTGTCGAGCGCCATCCACACGACGCCGCCGATGGGATCCGGCAGATCGGCCCGCGACTGGGTGATCGTCGCATACATCGTGTACCACCGCGCGATGGTGCGTTCGCCGCGCCATCCCCAGCCGCCGTTGATGCGAAAAACTTTGTTCATGTCGTACGGCATAAAGGGATTGGCGAGCGGCGAAAGCACCGTTCGACCGCTGTCGTCGGTTACGGTGATGTTCTTGATAAAGTTAAAGTCGGTACCCTCGTAATAATCGCGAAAAATCGTGATCAGCTTTTTCAGCGTCACGGGTTCATCCGGTTTGACGGAAAAGGGAAAGTTTTCCTGATTGGGGTCGAGATCGAGCGACGGCGCCAGCAGCGACAATACGCGCCATTCGCGCCGCCGGGCGGCCATGGACCGTCGACCTTCGGGATCGTAGGCGTAGCAGAATTCAAAGGGCCCCTCTTCGGGCTTCCACCAGCCGCTGTCCAGGGCGGTCTGCGTGAGATTGGCCGACGCCATAAAATAATCGGGGCGGCTCAAGTCAACCTGCCGGATGCGCGAGGCGTTGGCGTTGACCGAAACATGGTCGTCCGGCACCCGCTGTGCGGCCCAGATGGCGCCCACCTTGCCGGCGCCAGGCCCGACGATCTCCAAATGCCAGACCTCGCGCGTATCGGCGATGGTCAGACATTCGCCTTCGTCATTCCAGCCGTAGCGGGAAAGCAGCTCGTCGGCCATTCGGATGGCCTCGCGGGCGGTCGTGCATCGCTCCAGCATCAGTCGCACGAGCTGCTGGCAGTCGATCCACCCCGCGTCGGAGCGGAGACTCTCGCGGCCGCCGAATGTCGATTCGCCGATCGCCAACTGCCGCTCGTTCATGCATGGGTAGGCGGTATTGATGTAGCCGAACGTACGCTCGACCTGCGGGATTTGGCCGGTCGGCAGGTATTGGTAGGAGGGCATGGGCAGCGAATCGTTGTTGCTGCGCTTGACCAACGTCAGCATGGCGCCGGGCTTGTGACTTTCAGCCGGGACATGGTCGAATGAAGAGCGCGTGCGATGGCTGTCGCAGGTGTGAGATGTAGCGACCCAGCCGCCGTCCGAAGCCAGTCGTCCCACGGTTATCGATGTGCAGCCGTCCGGTCTGCCGCCTTCCCAGTCGGCGCGATTGTCCCGCGCCGCAGTACTCCAGGCAATAACCAAAACTGTGGTAAGCATCAACATGACGCCGCGCAACATAATCGTTCCCTCGCAATTCTGATTTTCGGCTGAATGTAGCGCCTTTGTTTTTATTTTACAACAAAATAAACTGCTTTACGAGCTCGGAATGGCCGTTGTTCATTTGTTGCAATCCAAGCAGCGATTTCTTGTCGGATAGACGTCAGCGATCTGACGATCTGGAACATGGACGATAGTCACGCCGTCATGATCCGAACTCTGGTTTTGCCGTCTTTTCGAGCACTGAATGAGGGGGCATACCGTTTTCTTACAGAAAATTGCATTTCACGGCTTTTTTTTCTACATTGAACCAGAGGGTGATGTTCGAAAAGCAATCAGGAGATAATCATGAGGAAACTATTGATGGTTTTGGCGCTTTGCGCAGGCGCTGCGTCTATAGGAGCGCAGCCCTATCAGCCGACCTGGGAATCGATCGACAGTCGACCGATTCCGGAATGGTTTCAGGATGCAAAATTCGGAATCTTTATCCATTGGGGTGTCTTTTCGGTTCCCGCATGGGGTCCCACGCGCGATGTAGGCATCTATGAAAAGTATGCGGAATGGTATTGGTACCGGCTCGTTACGCCCACTAGCGAAAGCTACGGGCAATTCAACGATTTTCACAACCGCGTTTACGGCGCCAATTTCAAGTATCAGGATTTCGCTCCGCTTTTTAAAGCCGAGATGTTCGAACCGGAAGAGTGGGCGCGTATTTTCAAGGGGTCGGGCGCTCAGTACGTCGTGCTGACGTCCAAGCATCACGAGGGTTTTTGCCTGTGGCCGAGTGCGCAGAGTTGGAATTGGAATGCCGTGGACGTCGGGCCGCACCGCGACTTGGCGGGCGATCTCATCCGTGCCGTCAAAGCAACCGGCCTAAGGATGGGCTTTTATTATTCGCTTTATGAGTGGTTTAATCCGCTTTACCGCAGCGACGTGCGGGCGTATGTCGAACAACACATGATTCCGCAAATCAAAGATTTAGTATCCCGCTATGAGCCGGACATCCTTTGGACCGACGGCGAGTGGGATCATCCCAGCGACGTTTGGCGGGCGACGGAAATCCTGGCGTGGCTGTACAACGAGTCGCCGGTGCGGGAGCATGTGGTGGTCAATGACCGTTGGGGCAAGGAGACACGCGGCAAACACGGCGGAATCTACACCACGGAATACGATCTGGTCCACGACGCCGACGCCAATCAGATGGAAATCGAGCATTATTGGGAAGAGTGCCGCGGCATCGGAACCTCCTTCGGCTTTAACCGCAACGAATACCTGGAAAACTATTCCAGCTCGGAAGAATTGGTGGAAATTTTGATCAATAAAGTGGCGCGCGGCGGCAATCTGCTGCTCAACATCGGGCCGACCGCCGACGGCCGCATTCCGGTCATCATGCAGCAGCGGCTGGCGGACATCGGGCGCTGGCTGCGCGTCAACGGCGAGGCCATTTACTGCACGCGCAAATGGGAAAAAGCGCCCAAGGTGACGCCGCTGACGAAGGTTTACTTTACCAAAAAAGGCGACGATCTGTACGCCATCTGCACGCAATTTCCGACCAAACCGATCGAGATCGAAGGAGTGGCGAAAACCACTCAGGTTTCCTTGCTCGGTTGGCCGGGAATCGTCAAGACGAGTTGGAAAAAAGGCATTCTGCGCATCGAGCCGCCCGCCGTTACGCCGGCCGACAATCCCTGCGAATATGCCTGGACTTTCAAGCTTGCCGGGGCGCTAAAGCCGGAGATCGGCAAATAAATCTTTCCGTCGACCCGCGCGGCAAAAACAGTTACGGCGCTGTCGAAGCAAAGGTTATAACGACGGCGCCGTTTTTTTTCATCAACCTGAAATTCTTTAGGGGAAGAGCGGCTTTTCCAAATAATCCGCCGTCAACAATCGTACCATGCCGAGTTTAGGACAAAAACGCCGTTACCAGCTCTTTTTCAATTCGGCGGTAAAGAGTCGGCCCGGCGCCGGCACGTCGATGAAATCATAGTAGGCAATATCGAGGAGGTTGGTGCCGCGCAGCAGAATCTGCCAGTCGCCCGGGCTCCAGCATAGAGTGGCGTCGAGAAGCGTGTAGGCGGGCTCGTTGCGTCGCTGTTTGTACTGGATCGACCATTGGAGTTCGACCTTCCGCGACAATGCCTGTGTGAGCCGCACACCCGCCTGCCGACGCAAATAGCGCAGCACGTACTTGGATTGAAATGCCGGCGTATCTTTGCTGCTTTGCTGTTCCGAGTAATGCAGCGCCATACGGCTCAGGGAGGGAACGCCACGCACGGCTGTTTCCGCCTGAAATTCAATTCCGGTGCTGACCTGCTTGCCCAAATTGACGGCGCGCCAGGGTTCCTTGACGTCGTTCCGAACCCAGTCGATGAGATCGCGTCCGCGACGTTGAAAAACAGCGGCTCCGGCCTGCATCGGTCCGCGCTGCACTGTCCAGCCGATTTCACCCGAAACGGAACGTTCGCATTGTAAGGCCGGATTGCCGAGGTTGGCCGGGCTTTGGTAATAGAGTTCGGTAAACGATGGCACGCGGAACGCTGAATGCAGTGCGGCATAGAGCTTGTGGTTGCCGAAACGGCGGCCGATTTCGGCCCCCGGCCAGAGGCGCGTTCCCCAGCGCGAGTGGTGATGGCCGTAAAGAGCCGCCTGCACGTCCCATTGTCCGGCAAAGACTCTCTGCCATCCGGCGACGGCGCCGAGCGTTTCGCGCGCGTGTTCTCCCAGATTGCTGCTGCGAATCCATTCGCGGCGCCATTCGGCGGTGAAGGAAAAACGGCCGTAGGGCGTCAGCAGATGCAGCGGCCATTCAACGCTCAGCGTGTGGTTGGTATGGCGGTTTCGGTACCAGTCCGGCCGCGCCTTGTCCAGCACAAAGTCATCAAAATGGCGGCGATAGGCAAGCAGCGGCGACAATTGGACATTCTTTTTCCTCCAGGTCAAGCGGCCGGCGCCGAGCCAGGCGCGTGTGTGCTCCCATTCGTCGGGATAGAGCGAGGAATAAAAGGCATTGGCGTCGAACGCTTTGTCGTTGACGCCGGCATAGAGATCGAGCGCGGCAAAAGGGAGGGAGAGACGGCTTCTGAGAAAGAGGGTGGTCAAGTCATAAGCCGTGCGCGGCGCATAGCCGTCCGAATGGCGTCTTTCGAAGGAGAACCGTGTCTGATGCCGAGATGAGGTGAATCCCGCGCTTGCGGCGACGCCGTAAAAGCCCGCCTGGCCGCCGCTCAGTCGCACGTTGGAACCGGCGTTGCGGGTGATGATGTTGATCACGCCGCCGGCTGCATCGGCGCCGTACCACCCCGAGGCTCCGCCGCGCACCACCTCAATTCGTTCGACATCGTCCAGGCTGACGGGCAAATTGAGCGTATGATGAGCGGTTTGCGGATCATTCAGACGAATGCCGTCCAGCAAAACCACCGTGTTTTCGAAAGAAGCTCCTCGGATCGAGACGTCGGCCTGAATTCCCGCCGGACCTCGGCTCTGCAGATCGACGCCGACCGCCTGCTGCAACAGCTCCTGCACCGAGAGGTGCGCGGCGAGGCGCACCTGGGTGCTGTCGAGCACCGTGACGCTTCGTGAAATTTCTGCCAGACGCATGGGAAAGCGACCCGCGGTGACGACAATCGGCTCCGCCTCAAAATAGTCCGCCTGTTGCGCAAAGGCGGAAAAAACGCCAAAGAATATCCAACCTACCCATTTCTGCATTGATCTAGGCCCTCCATTTGTCAGACAACTCAAGAATAAACAAATTGTCTGCAATTCCAAGCAAAAAAGCAATTCAGAGGGCGCGGGTTCCTGCAAATTTGCCAAACGGAAAAATTTTTTGAGAAAAGACTTTTTTCTTTCCCCTCTGCCTTTTATATTGGCTTTGTTGATCCTCTGATTTTTTAACAAAAAGTTAACCATGAACCGTATTCGACCGACGGTTTTGCTGTTGGCCTTATGGAACGCCGTCGCGGCGGAAAACCAATTTTATCCCTCTTTGGCGGAACGTCCGACGAGCACGATTTACCGCGTTTTTGTCGACGGTCGGGAATGCTATGTCGAGCCATTCCGCACGGCGATGAAGCTCGAAGAGCTGCCCGACTGGTTCGTCTCCGAGCCCTACACCGGGGTGCAGCAGGAGGTGCACATCGTCTCTTTTTGCTGCAGCGGTCCCGCTGCGGTCAAGCTGGTCATCGATCGGCCTGTGAAAAACGTTCGGATTCGCCCCAAAAGCCGAAATATCGCGGCCCGTGTTCAGGGGAAAGAGATCGATTTTCGGCTGGCAGGCCCGGAAAAGCTCTACATCGAAACCGACGACCTGCCGCCGCTGCTCTTTTTTGCCGATCCGCCGGAAGAAGAAACGCCTTCGGCCCACGATCCCAAGGTCCGCTATTTCGGGCCGGGCGTCCATGAGGCGGGAATGATGACCCTGCATGACGGGGAAACGCTCTATCTGGCGCCGGGCGCTCTGGTGTACGGCGGCGTGCGCGCGGAAGGAGCGCGGAACATTCGCATCCTCGGCCGCGGCACGCTGGACGGCGGTTATCACTACCGCAGTATGGTTCTCTTTACCGACTGCCGCGACGTGAGCGTCGAGGGCGTCACCATCCGCAACGGCGTCGGCTGGACCAACACGCTGGTTAACTGTGAAGAAGTGGTTTATCGCGATGTCAAGATCATCAGCTTCGGACCGAGCGGTGACGGCATAAACCCGGTCAACAGCCGGCGCGTGACCATCCAACGCTGCTTTTTCCGCTGTACCGACGACTGCATCGCCGTCAAGACGCCGGATTATGACAAACCTTCTTCGGATATCCGCGTGCTCGACAATACGATGATCGGCTTTGCCTTCAGCGACGGCGTCACCATCGGCTTCGAGACCAACGCTCCCATCCGCAATGTGACGGTGCGCAACTGCGACATTCTGCAGGCGCGCGGCGGCAGCATGGTCAACGGTCACTCGGCTTTCAGCATCATCTGCGATGGTCCGGCGCTGATCGAGGATGTGCTGTTCGAGGACCTTCGCGTCTCTGCAGACGTCCTCAAGGCGTTCGAGCTGCACATTACCGACGGCAAAGCCTACGGTGACGATCCGCCGGGCAACATCCGCAACGTCCGGCTCAGACGAATTGCCTGGGAAGCGCCGCGGCCCATCATCCTGCGCGGTTTGGACGAAACACATTGCGTACGGCACGTTACGTTCGAGGATTGCACGATAGCCGATGAGCCGCTGACTGTGCCGCGGCCGGACGTCTTTCAGATCTTTCCCTATGCGGATTCGATCAAATTTGTGCAGTCGACTGAATCGCGATGAAAAACGACGTCGACGGCTTGCCGACTAAGGAGAGTGCCGAAACGATTTAATCGTTGAGGAGTGATCATGAAGCTGCAGAAAATTATTGGAAGCCTGGTCATCTTTGTTGTTTTAAGCGCAGCCGTTCAAGCGCAGCCTCCCAAGCTTGAAACAGTCCTTTACGGCGCTTCCTACTATCACGAGTACATGCCTTATGATCGATTGGAGCAGGACGTCAAATTGATGCAGGAAGCGGGCATCAATTTCGTCCGTCTGGGCGAGTCGACCTGGAGCCTCTGGGAGCCGCGCGAGGGTGAATTCGAGTTTGCCTGGATGGATCGGGTGATCGATCGGCTGCATCAGGCCGGCATCAAAGTGCTTCTCGGCACGCCGACCTATTCGATTCCTCCCTGGCTTTACCGCAAGCACCCGGAGATTCATCGGCGCACGCGCATCAACGACGATCCGGCGCCTTACGGCATGCGGCAGCAGGCCGACCTCAGCCATCCGACTTACCGCTGGTACTGCGAACGGGTCATCCGCCAGATCGTCAACCATTACCGCAACCACCCGGCGGTCATCGGCTACCAGATCGACAACGAAACCGGCAACGGCTTTGCCGCGCGCGAAAATTATCTTAGCTTTATCGACGAGCTGAAAAAGAGGTACAAGAGCGTCGACGTGATAAACCGCATATGGGGATTCAATTACTGGGGGCAGTCGATTAACGATTGGGATGAGCTGGCGCCGGTCGACGGCATGGTCAATCCCGGCTACAAGCTGGAATGGGAGCGGTTCCAGCAGAAAATCACCACCGACTTTCTCGCCTGGCAGGCGCAGATTGTGCGCGAGCTGAAACGGCCCGATCAGTTCATCACCCACAACTTTGTCGGCGGTTTCCGCACCAACATCAACCAGTACGAAATCGCCCGTTGTCTCGATATTGCCGCCGTCAACCCCTATACGCCGGTGCAGGACGATTTAACCGGCGAAGAGATCTGTTTTTCCGGCGATCTCAACCGCTCGTTCAAACGGCAAAACTATTTGGTGACCGAAACCAATGCCCAGACCATCGGGTGGGACTCCAAATATCAGCGGCCGCCGTACGACGGCCAGCTGCGGCTCAACGCCTATTTCCATTTTGCAAGCGGCGCGAATTCGGTCGCCTATTGGCACTGGCACTCGCTGCATTACGGTCAGGAGACCTACTGGAAAGGTGTGTTGTCGCATGACCTGCAGCCGAATCGCATTTACCGCGAGGCGAGCCGGATCGCGCAGGAGCTGAAAAAAATCGGGCCGGAAATCGTCGATCTCAAAAAGAAGAACCGCGTCGCCCTGCTTGCCGACGTCGATTCCTATCACGGCATTCGCTTCATGCCGTTCGATGACCGCGTCGATTACTTGCGCGTGCTGCATCAACTTTATCATGCGGCGTATGCCCTCAATGTGGAGCTCGACTTTGTCTTTCCGCAGACCGCTTCGTTTGCCGATTACGATGTGCTGCTCGTTCCGGCGCTCTATGTCGCTTCGGACGACCTGCTTAAACGAATCGCCGATTTCGTCAAGAACGGCGGCCGTGCGTTAATTACTTTCAAGAGCGGCTTTTGCAACGAATACTCGACCGTGCGTTGGGAGCTTGCCCCCGGCCCGCTGCGGCCGGTGATCGGCGCTTACTATCAGGAATTTTCCAACCTCGCCGCTCCCTTGGCGCTCAAAGGCGATCCATTTCAGGCGGGTGAAGGTAATCGCGTCTCGGTGTGGGCCGAATTCCTTATCCCCGAGACCGCAAAGCCTTTGGCTTTTTACGACCATCCCTTTTTCGGGCAATGGCCGGCTATTGTCGAGAACCAATACGGCAAAGGCAAAACGATTTATGAAGGCACTTTTCTTTCGGATGAACTGCAGATAAGGGTGATGAAAAAGCTGTTCGCCGATGCCGGCATTCTGGGAGAAGAACAGAAGCTGCCGGCCAAGGTGAAGGTGCGCAGCGGTGTCAACCGCAAAGGGCGGACGATCCGTTACTGCTTGAACATCTCCGGCGAGCCGCAGGCCTTTGTCTATCCCTTTGCGGACGGCAGAGACCTGCTCAGCGGTCGAGCCGTCAAGCAGGGCGAAAGCGTAACTTTGGCGCCGTGGGATCTCTTGATCGTCGAATCAACAAAATGAATCCATTTCTAACGAGTCAAAAATTCTATTTAGCTTTTTCAGCAACGGTGTGCCGACAGGCAGAATTTTAAAAAGGGAGAGGAAGGAATATGGCGAACTTGTTTGCAGGTATTGATTCTTCGACACAGAGCACCAAGTTGGTGGTGATCGATCTCGATGAGAAGCGCGTGGTGTTTGTCGATTCGGTCAACTATGACCGCGACCTGCCCAAATATAACACCAAGAACGGCGTCATCCAAACGGATCAGCTCGGCGTCTCCGAATCCGATCCAAACATGTGGATCGAAGCGTTGGAGATTTTGTTCGAGCGTCTGGCCGCCTCGCCGGTGCCGCAGTCGGAAATCAAGGCGATCTCGGTTTCCGGCCAGCAGCACGGCCTGGTCACTCTGGATGCGCAGGGCAATTTGACGCGCAAGACCAGCAAGCTGTGGAACGATTTTTCGACGCAGGAAGAGTGCGACTTGCTGACGCAGGCGGTCGGCGGCGTCGACAAGATGATCGAGGAGGTCGGCAACAGTCAGCGTACCGGCTATACGGCGGCCAAGATCTATCACATGGTTCGCCACGAGCCGGAGGCTTTCGAACGTACGACGACCTGCTTTTTAGTGCATAATTTCATCAACTGGTATCTTACCGGCGGCAAAGAGGGCGGCGTGAGGGTGATGGAGCCCGGCGACACCTCCGGTATGGCGCTGTGGAATCCCAAGACCGGCAAATGGTCGGAAAAGGTGATCAATGCGATCTCGCCCAAGCTGGAGGAAAAGCTGCCGCCGCTGAAACCGGCGGATCAAAGCATCGGTAAAATCGGCAAAAATTTAGTGCAGCGGTTCGGCTTTTCGCCGGAGTGCAAGATCGATGCGGGGTGCGGCGACAATATGTACGGCGCCGTAGGCACCGGCAATGTCAAGCCGGGTATCGTGACCGTCAGCCTGGGCACCAGCGGCACCGCCTATACCTACCTCGAGGAACCGTACGTCGATCCCAGCGGCGAGATCGCGGCGTTTTGCGATTCCACCGGCCATTATCTGCCGCTGCTCTGCGTTTCCAATTTGGCGAACGGCTACAACGAGGTGCTGTCGCTGTTCAATTTGTCGCACAAAGAGTTCGTCGAGGTAGTCAATCAGGTTCCGGTCGGCAATCGCGGTCGTCTGCTGCTTCCCTGGTACATCGGCGAGCGGACGCCGGATGTGCCGAATGCCGCCCCCATCTATATCGGTTTCGCATTGGGTGACTTTACCCGCGAGGCGCTGTGCCGTGCGGTGCTTGAGGGGCATATCCTCAACCTTTATGACGGTTTCCGCAAGATGCCGGTCAAGGCCTCGGAAATTCGTTTGACCGGCGGGTTGTCGCAGTCGGCAGCCTGGCGGCAGACGATCGCAGACGTTTTCGAAGCGGAAGTGGTGCCGGTGGAGGGCGAAGGCGCGGCGCTGGGTGCGGCGCTGCACGCCGCCTGGGTGTGGAAAAAGGAGGCGGGAGAAAAAGTCAGTCTTCAAGAAGTGGTCGAACCGTTTGTGGTTCTCTTGGAAGACCAGCGCTGCAAACCGGATCCGAAGGCGGTTGCGGTCTATCGCCGCATGAAGCAGGTGTTCGGCGATTTCAGCCTGCGCGTTCGGGGATTCCGGACTCAGAGCGATCCGTTTGCTTTGCGCATGCAGTTGACGGTATAGGAGGCTATAATGAAAATGTCACGCCGAACTTTTCATAAAACCGTTCTTGCGGGCACGGCGGCGGCGGTCGTGCCGCTGCCGGCACAAAAGCCGGGGGCCGTCCGCCTCGGCGGGCCGGTTTTCGGCGCGCCGGAAGATCCCGTCGCTTGGGCAGAAGAACACGTCGGCATGGGGTACAGTGCGGCTTATTGTCCGGTCAAATTGAGTGATCCGCCGGAACTAAAGAGAGCGTTCGTCAAGGCGGCGGAGGACGCCGGTTTGGTGATTGCCGAAGTCGGCGCCTGGAGCAATCCCCTGAGCCGTAACGAGGAGGAGCGCCGGCAGGCCCTGCAGAAAAACATCGAGGCGCTGGCTTTGGCCGATGAAATCGGCGCGGTCTGCGCCGTCAACATTGCCGGCTCATTCGGCGAGGACTGGGCAGGCATACACGTCGGCAATACCAGCAGAGAGTTTTTCGATGCCTGCGTCGAAACGACGCGCAAAATCATTGACGCGGTCAAGCCGAAAAGGGCTTTTTACACATTGGAGACGATGCCCTATACCATTCCGGATTCACCGGAAGTCTACCTGGAGCTCATTAAGGCGATCGATCGCAGACAATTCGCCTGCCATTTTGATCCCGTCAACTTGATCAACTCGCCGAGACGATTCTACACCAATGCCGATTTTCTACGCGAATGCGTCGCCATGTTGGGTCCTTATATCAAAAGTTGCCACGCCAAAGATGTGGTGCTGCAGAACAAGGCGTTGGTGCATCTGGATGAAGTGCGCCCCGGCCTGGGCGGTCTTGACTACAAAGTGCTGCTGAAGGAATTGGCGGCGCTGCCCAAACCCGTACCGTTGATGATTGAGCATCTTTCCACACCGGAAGAGTATCGCCAGGCTGCGGAATATATTCGCGGCGTCGGCAGAGAGGTCGGCGTAAAATTTGTTTAATGAGATTGTCCCTAGGAGTGACGGTTCCTGCAGCGGTAGGGTGGAGGATGCAGCAAGAACGGCGCTCCGGTTGCGGTTTTGACCGGTGATTTGATCCGATCGCGTGGCTTTGGCGGAGCGAGAGAGCGTTTTTGAGGCGCTGAAGCATGCGGGACGCAATCTGTGCGGCACTATTTTGCAACAGTGATCGGCCCGCATCTCTTTTGCGGCGATTCCTGGCAGCTGCTGATCGACGATGCCCGTTTTGTTTCGCATCCTGCCTTCTATTTACGCGCCGAGTTGATCAGCCGTTTTGCGGTCGATTCGCGCATCGGCGTCGGTATCGGCTGCATTGACACCTTGCCTGCCGAGGGACTGGGCCATGCCAAGGGATCGGCTTTGCGCCTGTCCGGCGCCGCCTTGGATTTTTTATCTCGACGGGAAACTTGTCGTTGTCTATTACAGGAAGCCCTTTTTTATTCCGAGTGGATAAATGTAACGTTAAACTATGCGGCACGATATTCCTCTCAATGGCCGAAACGCGAATCCTTTGCCGTTGCCCGCGCGTTGGAAGGAATGGGTGTGAAACAAATCGCCGAGGGTTGATTGGCAAACCGGCTACGCGGGCAAATGTGTCTGCAACGCTGCGCAGCGCCGCATGGGAAGAACTGCGCCAATTCTTAAATCAATTTTCTGCTGCAATCGAAAGAATTAGCAGCAAGGAATCCGCATGATGTTAATCTGTTAGAATTAAATCAAGCTTATTAACTTTTAAAAGTTAATGATACACCTGCTTTGGCCGGCGTATTGGAAAAATTTCTCTGGTTCATTCCGCTTTGGACAGCATGGACGGCGGTGGAATTTGCATTGCGGCCAATCCGGCAAAGGCTGGAGGGCGATGTTACTGAAAAAATTCATTATTCCCTACTGCATTCCATTGCCGCATACGGGATTTGCTTCTCTTTTTCTCTCTGGCCTTTGTTGCCGGTGACGGCTTTACTAAAATTGAGGATTTCTTTTTTGCAGTTAAAACTTGGCGACAAGCCCTCCTCCGGTATTCTGCGGCGGGCACCTCGCGCCTTGTTCTTGCCTTCGGCTATGTTTCCCCTGTGTTTGCGCAATGTCGGGCGTTCCTTTGCAGCTGCGCTATGGACGGCTGCATGGATGATTGTCGCTGTTGTAGGCGCGGGCGATCTTGGACTTTTTAGGAAAGAGATTGCCGAGAAAAATTGCTTCCGATGGGAGGGTATATCCGAAGGCGGATTATGGATCGGCCGGATCGAGCGGCTGCTGACCCTGCTTTTTTCCTCGTTCAGTTTCCCTCCAGAGGGGATTTTCTTTCCGCTGCAAAATCAATGCTGCTTTTCAGCGTCGCACATGATAATCAGAAAGATGCCGAAAAGGTAATCATCTTCACGCCTGAAGGTTTTGCCGCGGCGGTGACCGATTCTAAGCTCATTTCCGCCGGCAGACGTTTTCTTTGAAAGAAAAATCCGTCGGACGGCTCTTAGATATTGAGAGGTAAACCGGCATCGATCTCGAAACGGTGAATCAACCGGAATTAAAGAAACGGCAGGCATTTAATAATTTCACGGCGTATATTTAAAAGGCGCGCCTTAACGGTGCGTCACTAAACTGCCCATAACCTGCAGGGCCGGACTGTTAAGGCGCGGCCGCCGACACGGCAAAAAGTTTGCAAACGGATCCAAAAAACGCAAATGTAACGCTCATGAGAACAAATGCCTGCTTCATGCGTCACCTGTTGTAAAGTCCGGCACTAGAGCTAATAACTTGGATTTTGAAGAAAAGGTCAATATGAAATCGATTACCCGCTTTTCCGTGCGCTATCCCGTAACCGTATTGATGTTCATTCTTGCGGTTTTTCTGCTGGGCTACATATCTTTTTCGCGGTTGTCGGTAGAATTGTTTCCGGACCTGAACAACCCTCGTCTGTTTGTCGAAATTAAAGCAGGCGAGAGGCCCCCGGAAGAGATCGAGAAGCAGTTTGTGCGCAGCATCGAGTCGCTGGCCATTCGGCAGAAAAAAGTCGTGCAGGTTTCTTCCATCTCGCGCGTCGGCTCGGCGCTGATTACGGTCGAGTACGCTTGGGAAACCGATATGGATGAGGCTTTTCTCGATCTGCAAAAAGCGCTGGCCTCTTTTTCCCAAAACAGCAGCATCGACGAAATCAACATTACTCAACTCGATCCCAACGCCGATCCTGTGGTGACGTTGGCCTTGTGGCATCCGCAAATAACCGACATGGACGAACTGCGGCGAACGGCCGAGAACTATTTGCGCAATGAACTGGTACGGCTCGAAGGCATCGCCGACGTCGAGCTGCTCGGCGAAGAAGAGAAAGAAGTGGTTATCGAGACCGACGGTTATTTGTTAAAGGCTTATGGTCTGACGCCCTCGCAGGTGGCCAACCGCATTTCTCAATACAACCGCAACATTTCGGGCGGATCGATCACCGAGATGGGGCGGCGCTATGTCATCAAAGGGGTGTCGGAATTCACCTCGCTGGAGGACATCGGCAACATTATTCTCACCTATACGCAGCCGCAGGACATGTCCGGTCAGCCGATTCCCGGGCAGTGGACGCCGGTCTTTTTGCGCGACGCGGCCACAATCAAGCTGCAGAATAAGGATCCGGAAAACATTGTCCACGTCAACGGCAGGCGCTGCATTGCTTTGGCGATTTACAAAGAGACGCGCTTTAATACGGTCAAGGCGGTTGACGTGGTGTTGAAGGAGCTCGATCAGCTGCGACGCGCATTACCGGGATACGAACTGGTCGTCATTCAGAATCAAGGCGAATTCGTTACCGCTGCGATCAATGAGGTCAAGCAGGCCGCTCTGTTCGGCGTGCTGCTGGCGACCGCAGTGCTCTATCTCTTTTTGCGCCGCATCGGTGCCACGCTGGTCATCGCGCTGGCGATTCCCATTTCGATTATCGCCACGTTCAATTTGATGTATTTCAACGGTCTGACACTCAACATCATGACGCTCGGCGGGTTGGCGCTCGGCGCCGGCATGCTGGTCGATAACGCCATCGTTGTGGTCGAGAACATCATGCGTCGAATGGAGAGGGGCGAATCCGCAGCCGATGCCTCGATCGAAGGGGCGGCGCAGGTCGGCGGCGCGGTTACGGCCGCCACATTGACGACGATCGTCGTCTTTTTGCCGATCGTCTATCTGCACGGCATTGCCGGTGAATTGTTCAAGGATCAGGCGTTGACCGTTGCCTTTTCGCTGGTCTCCTCTCTGCTCGTGGCCATGTTGGTCATTCCCATGCTGACCAGTCGAATGCCGGGCATGGCGCTCGGGGTTCAAAAGACGATGCAGTTCACCTTTTACCGCGATGCGCTACAGAACATTATCAGCCGACCGTGGCGGTACATTTTGCTGGGTGCGGCAATTACCGTTGCGGCGCTGATGCTTCTGCCGGTGGTGGGCAGCGAGTTCTTTCCCAAAACAGAGTCGAATGAGATCTCTATCGACGTCAAACTGCCCGAGGGAACCGACCTTATGCGCACGGAGGCGGCGGTGCGCAACCTCGAACAGATCATTCAAGAGTTGGCGGGCGAGTCGGTCGAAACGATCTACTCGGTCGTCGGGCCCTCGAGTCGAGTCACCAGCGCCGAGTCCTTCCGCGACGAGAATACAGCCACTCTCACGCTAACCTTGAAAAAGCAGCGGCCGTTCACTTCGGCTCAGATTATGCAAAAGCTGGATGCCGCTTTTGCCGAAGTGCCGGACATCGAGTTTCAATTCAGCGAGCGGCAGACGGCGCTGCAGACCTTTTTGAGCAGCGACGAAGCGCCGATTATGGTGCAGGTGCGCGGCGATGACCTCGAGACGCTGCGCGGCCTATGCGAACAGCTTCGCGGCGAATTGGCGACCATCGACGGTCTCTTTAATGTGCGCACCGGTTTTGACGAGGATCGCGAAGAGGTGAACGTCAAGCTGGATCGTGTTCGTGCAGGGCTGTTGGGCGTGAGCATCGATCAGGTCGTGTCGGGGCTGCAGAATCACCTCAGCGGCACCCAAGCCGCCGAATGGGAAAACAACGGCGAGCTGCAGGACATAACGCTGCGCCTGGAGCGAGTCTCGCTGCACGAAATTCCGGCCATCGAATTGGCGGCGAGCTCGCAGCGCATCCGCATCGACGACATTGCCGATGTGACCATCGAACGCGTGCCCAAGGAAATCCGGCGGATCAATCAGTCGCGCGTGGGCTTGGTGACTGCGCAGGTCATCGGCAGGCGGCCGTTCGATCAGATTGTGCGGGATATCGAAAAGGCGGCGGCCAAGCTCGACCTGCCGCCCGAGTATCGCGTTCAGATCGGCGGCGAGGAACAGCGTCGGCGCGAATCTTTTCACAATCTCCGTTTTGCCTTGCTCCTCTCCGTTCTGCTCGTTTATATGGTAATGGCTTCGCAGTTCGAGTCCCTGGTGCACCCGTTTACCATTTTGTTGACGATTCCGTTGGCGCTCAGCGGGACGGTCTTTGCGTTCCTTTTGTTCGGTAAGCCTCTGAACATTATGGCGTTCATCGGCATTATCCTCTTGGGCGGTATTGCCGTCAACAACTCGATTATTCTCGTCGACACGATCAATCAGCTCAAGCAGGCAGGAATGCCGGTCCGCGAAGCGATCGTCGAGGCCGGTCAGCGGCGAATCCGGCCGATCCTGATGACCAGTCTGACGACCATTTTGGGTCTTCTGCCGCTCAGCTTCGGGGTGGGCCAGGGCGCGGCGCTGCGGCAGCCCTTGGCAGTTGCCGTCATCGGCGGTCTGTTGACGTCGACGCTGCTGACGCTGATTGTGATTCCATGCGTGTATCTAAAGCTCGACAGATTTTCCCGCAAGTAAACCCAACGACAAAGGAAAAGACGCAGCATGAACATCATCAGGTTTGTCATACGGCGGAAAATTCTGATCGGCATGTTGTTTTTCGGCGCCGTGCTGTTGGGAATCGTCTCTTATCGCCAATTGCCTATGGAGCTGTTCCCCGACGCTGAGCTGCCGCTGCTCATCGTCCAGGTGCGCACCATGCAGGACTTGGATCCGGTGTTTGTCGAAAAGCAGGCGATCGTGCCGTTGGAGGGAGCGGTTTCTTCGCTGCAGGGCATCGAAAGCATCGAGTCCTATGTGGAGCGGAACGGCGGCATGATCTATGTCTATTTCAATAAAAACGTCAACATCAAGTTTGCTTATGTCAAGCTGGACGAACGCATCAAGGCGATCCAAAACGACCTGGATGAACGGTTCCGCGTTTCGGTCATCAAGGTAGATACCGAGCAGCAAAGCAATGTGTTCATGAGCCTGCAGGTCTTGGGCGGCGGCGGATTGGAGCGCGTACGCGAATGGGCGGATCAAAAAATCGTTCCCGAGCTGGAGAGCATCGACGGCGTGGCCAACGTTCAGGTCTACGGCGGCCGCGAACGATCGGTGGAGATCGTTCTAAACGAATCGGTCTGTCGCGCTTACGGCATTACGCCCTCGCAGATCAGCGACCTGATCGCGCAGAATGCCGCCTCGAAAACGTTCGTCGGCACGGCCTACGATCGCGACCGCCGCTACTTTGTCAATTTGGTGGCCGATTACACGGATGTCGATCAGCTGCAGAACATCATCGTGCGCAGCGAAGGACCGGTGCGCCTGCGTGATATTGCCGACGTCTATTTCGGAGTCAAAGAGCCGACTTCCATTAGCCGCGTCGACGGCAAGGATGCGGTGAACATCCAGCTTATGCGCGACTCTCAGACCAACCTGATCGCTCTGGCGCATGCGGCGCGGGCGACGATCGAGGATTTAAACCGCCGGCTGGCGCCCTTTGACATCCGCATCAGCATCGAAACCGACACCGCTCAACAAATCGAAGACAACATCCGCCGCATCATGGAACTGGCGCTGTTCGGAGCCGTGCTTGCGGCTGCGGTTCTGTGGCTCTTTTTGCGCAACCTGCGGTGGGTCGGACTCATCGCCTTGGCCATCCCGGTTTCGGTCCTTACCGCCTTTAACTTTTTTTATTCCGGCGGTATTTCCATTAACAGCCTGACGCTCGTCGGCTTGGCGCTGGCCGTCGGCATGCTGCTCGACAACAGCGTCGTGGTGATGGAAAATATCTATCGCTTGTTGTCGCGCGGTCATGACCCTGAACGCGCCGTCGTTCAGGGAACGGGAGAAGTGTGGCGATCCATCTTTGCCGCCACCTTGACAACGATTATTGTGTTTCTGCCCTTCATCTTTGCGGGCAACTATCTGATTCGTCTCATCGGGCGACACATCGGCATATCGATCGTCTCGACGTTGCTGGTCTCGCTGCTTGCCGCTTTACTGCTCATCCCCACTATGATTCACGCCCTGCTGAGGAGGCGCGTGGCCGAGACGCCCAGCTTTCAGCTCGTTTCTTTAAAAAACCGCATGCTGCAGATTTATACGGTCATTTTTAAAAGCTGCATGCGAAAGCCTGCGCAGACCATCATCGGCGCTGTGCTGGTCTTTTTTATCAGCGTGCTGATTGCTCTTGCCGTCAGCGTCAACGTGCCTCAGGAAGCCGAACTGCGCGAATTCAATATCTATGTGACCATGCCCAAGGGCTCCTCCTTGGCGCGTACCGACCAGCTGGTCGCTCAAATTGAAGAACAACTGGCCGACTTGAAGGAAAAGGAGCGCATCACCAGTACCATTAACGAAGAAGACGCGATCGTTACGGTTCGGTTGGTGGAAGATTTTGCCGACAAGTATCGACGATCGCCGCAGGATATCAAGGACGACGTCATGAAGCGCGTCGGCAAGCTGCCGGGAGGTGAGATCAGTCTGCAGCAGCCGACTTCCGGGGCCCGTTTTCGCGGCGCCGGAAGAAGGGCGCAGGCCGCCAATCTTCAGCGGCTGCTGGGCATCGGCGAGGCGAGCGAACGGATCGTCATTAAAGGCAGCGACTTTGCAGCCATGACCCGCTTGGGCGAAGAGATCGCGGCCTATCTCGATGAATTCGATACCATTCAGCGCGCCGGCGTAAGCGTTGCTCCGGATCGTCCGGAGGTGCATCTCTACTTGGATCCTCTGATCATGGAGGATTACGGCGTTACGCCGCAGCAAATTGCTTCCGAGCTGGCCGCTTTCCGTAGCGAGTTTACCTCTTCCATGACCTTCAAACAGGGCGATGAAGAGTACGAGATTACCATCCGCGGCGACAGCCTAGAGGACAAAACTCTGGCCGATCTGCAGATTCTGCGCATTTCCTCTTCGAAAGGCGGCGAGGTCGCTCTAAAGGACGTCAGTCGTATCGTTCTCTCGCAGGGGATGGCGTCGATCGAGCGCATCAACCAGGAAAAACAGGTGGAGGTCAACTACAGCTTTTTAAGCGAGATCAACGATTCGAAAGAGCTGCTCAGCGCCGCCCGAGCCGAAGTAGATGAACTGGTCGCCGCGCTCAACATTCCCGCCGGTATTGCCGTGGAGGTCGTACATGAAGAAAACGATCTTTCCGACTTTGTCTTTTTGATCGGTGTCTCCTTTATATTGATCTACATGATTTTGGCCTCGGTTTTTGAGTCGGTTTACCTGCCGGTGGTGATGATGTTTACGATCCCGTTGGCGGCCATCGGTTCACTTTGGGCGCTCATTCTGACCGGCAATTCCGTCTTTAACGCCAACACGCTGATTGGATTTCTCATTCTCATCGGCGTCGTCGTCAACAACGGCATTATCTTTATCGACTATACGCAGATACTGCGGCGACGCGGCTTTTCACGCAACCGCGCGCTTCTCACGGCCGGACTGGCGCGAGTTCGACCAATACTCATCACCGCCATCACCACGATCGTCGGTATGGTGCCGCTGGCTATGGGCAAATCCGAGTATGTCGCCCTGGTCGGCGCTCCGTTCGCCATTACGGTCATCGGCGGCTTGAGCCTCAGCACGCTGTTTACGCTGGTGTTCATCCCGACTTTCTACAGCGGTCTGGAAAACGCTATTGCCTGGATTCGACGGCAAAAAGCTGAGGTCAAGCTGCTGGAAGCCGTCGTATGGGGCGCCGGCTGCGCGCTCATCTTTACGCAGGTCGATAACCTGTTCTGGCGCCTTTTTTATCTTTTCGCGATCACCGTGCTGGTGCCCGCTTCGGTCTATTTTGTCGAACGCAGCCTGCGGCAGGCCGACACCAAACTCGTTGCGCCCGATGAAGAGGTGACCATAACCATCCGCCGCGCCGTCAAGATTTACGATCGCCCGGGCCGCTTTGTGCGCGAATGGCAAAAGGGCAAGGTGATTCGGGAGCGCGCGGGATTGGATCGACTACCGACTACCTGGCAGGAGGTCGGCGACCTCATATGGCAAGTCCCGCTGCTGCTCTTTCTCGTATATTTTGCCTATTTTTACCTGCAGTCCTCCTTCTGGGCGCTGGTCTTTTTCGTGGTCATTTATCTTTTCGTCAGAAAATTGTGGCTGCGTATCGGCTCGGTTCTGAAAAGTAACGGAATCTTTTCCGCAGAGAATTACAGCCGCGTTGACCGCCTGCTGTATTGGGGGATCCCGCTCTTTGACGGCCTGTTCTTTTATTGGCGTTGGCGGGCTATCGGCGCCACGGCCGTGGTCGTAGTCCTATGGTTCGCCGCATTGGTGATCTATGCGACTTCGGAACGGCTGCATCGCGAGCAGGTCAACATTGCCCGCATCGAAGGACGCTTTGCCCGTCTGCGCCGAGCATTTTATCGCTTTGTTCAGATCATTCCTGTTCTCGGCAAACGCCGAAAGCCGTTCCGCGCTCTGGACGGAGTTTCCCTCACGATCGGCAGCGGTATGTTCGGCCTGCTCGGTCCCAACGGCGCCGGCAAGACGACGCTCATGCGTATCATCTGCGGCATCCTCGAGCAGAGCATGGGCAAGATCTATATCAACGGCAAGGATCTTCAGGAGTATCGTGAAGAGTTTCAGGGACTGATCGGTTATTTGCCGCAGGAATTCGGCACTTATGAGAACATGACGGCGCAGGAGTTTCTCGATTATCAAGCCATTCTCAAAGGCATCCATGATGCCGAAGAGCGGCGACGACGAATCGATCAAGTGCTCGAGGCCGTACATTTGACGGAGCGCCGAAACGACAAAATCGGCTCGTTCTCGGGCGGCATGAAGCAGCGCATCGGCATCGCCATGACTCTCCTGCATCTGCCCCGTATTCTGGTCGTCGACGAGCCGACGGCCGGCCTCGATCCGCGCGAACGAATCCGCTTCCGCAACTTGTTGGTCGAGCTGAGCCGAGAACGCATCGTCGTCTTTTCGACGCATATCATCGAGGACATCTCCAGTTCCTGCAACCAGGTGGCCGTTCTGCACAAAGGAAAGCTGAAATATTGGGGAACGCCGGCTGAAATGGCGGCGCTGGCGGACGGCCATGTCTGGCAGTTCAACGTAAATCCGTCCGAATTCGATGAAGTGTCGCGGCAATTCTTGGTCGTTCACCACATGCGGGCCGACGGCGCTGTTCGAGTCCGCTGTCTCGCCGATCAACCGCCGCGACCGGATGCTGTGGCCGTATCGCCGACGCTCGAGGATTCGTATCTGTTCCTTCTGAAGGAAAAAGAATAAGCTGACCCTTTCGGTGGAGTCTTTTCGATGTCGAGAAACAAAACCTTAAAAAACATGATGATTATCCTGTTTCGATCTGTTCGATACAATCTCAAAATCGTCTTTTCGAACAAATTTATTTACTTCCTCATCGCCGCAGCACTTTTTTTCTTGTTGGTTGTGCTCCTCAGCCTCTTCGATCCGAACGTGCACCCGACCAAAGCCACGATCTATTACTGGCTGCTCGTGCCGGGCCTGCTGGTGATCTTTTATCCGTCCGTGTTCGGTCTGCAGAACGATGTCGATGCGCGCATCATCGAAGTGCTTTTCGGCATTCCGAACTATCGCTACAAAATATGGCTGGTGCGGTTGGTCCTCATGTTTTTGATCGTTGCGGCGTTGTTGAGCCTTTTGGCGCTCTTTAGCACCATCAGCCTGGTCCGCTTCCCGATTTTCCAAATGGTGGTACAGCTTATGGTACCCGTCGGTTTTTTCGGAGCATTTGCCTTTTTTCTATCTACTGCCGTTAAAAACGGCTACGGCACTGCAGTCTTGATAATCATTACCGCTCTGGTATTTTGGGTCTTGAGCGGCAGCCTCGCAGAAAGCAAATGGAATGTTTTTTTGAACCCCTTTGCCGAACCGCAAAATGTGAGCGACCTGGTCTGGCAGGACGTCATTACCAAGAACCGTATTTACCAGCTTGTTGCAGTCGCTGTTTTTATTCTCACCGGCTTGTTGAATCTGCAAAAGCGGGAGAAATTCATCTGAACACAGGTTTCAAGACCTTGCCGAAGTAATTATCTTTGCCCATCTCAGGCCGTATTTTTTTCATAAAAAGGGAATCCATCGGCAGGCCGACCCTCCATTCTTGCTCATTTGAGCAGATCTCCCTATATTAAAGCCAAGTTAAAATTACGACAACTGATCGAGAATCCAAGTCGGGCGCCTTCGAGAGGGAGAACTCTCAACCGTTCTTTGAGGTGGGATGAAAAGATAAAGAGAACAGTGTGAAAAAGCAGTCGGCAAAAGAGATTTCGCAACGGCTCAAAATCGGCAAGCTTGACCTGCCGCTTCTCAGCGAACTGCTTGTCAAGTATACGCAAACCGGCGGACGCATCCTTCAGGGCGCGCAATTGGGAGAGGATGCGGCCGTGGTCGAGTTGGAAGACCGCTGTTTGGTCATCAAAACCGATCCGATTACCTTTGCTGCCGATGCCGTCGGCGCTTATGCGGTGTGGGTGAACGCCAACGATGTCGTCTGTATGGGAGCCGAGCCGAAATGGTTTTTAGCGACGATTCTGCTCGCCGAGGGCTCGACGAAAAGCGACGCCGAGCGCATCTTTGCCGACATTGCCCGCGTTTGCCGCGCCGAAGGAATCGTTTACTGCGGCGGCCATACGGAAGTGACTGCCGGACTTGACCATCCCATTGTTGTCGGCCAGATGATCGGCGAGGCTGCGAGGGAAAACATCCTGCTGAAGAAAAACATTCAAGTCGGGGATGTTCTGCTGCTGATCAAAGGCGTCCCGATCGAAGCGGTTTCGATTATTG
>JAPDQV010000002.1:118596-132524 GCA_034505495.1 candidate division KSB1 bacterium
AAAGGGAAAAGAGCTCGAAACGGCCTTTGGCGGCGAGTTTATCGAGCGGTGCCGCAATTTTCTCTATGACCCCGGCATCTCGATCATTGCCGCAGCGCGGACTGCTCTTGCCGCCGGGCGAGTTCACGCCCTTCATGATCCGACCGAGGGCGGTGTGGCAACTGCAGTGCACGAAATGGCAGCAGCTGCCGGCTTGGGCGCCGTCGTCTATCGCGAAAAGGTGCCGATTTGGCCTGAAGGCAAGCTGCTCTGTGACCACTTTGGTCTGGATCCGCTGGGTACATTGGCTTCCGGCGCGCTCCTCGCTGCAGTTCCGGCGCAGTCGGTAGATGCCATTACCAGAGCCTTTCGCTTGCGGGGCATTCCGACGGCCGAAATCGGCCGCATGACGCCGCCGGAAGAGGGGAACATCCTGATCGAGAACAATCTGCGCCTGCCTTTGCCCGTCTTTGCTCAGGATGAAATCCTAAAGGTCTTTGTTTAGTTTGACCTTATCGCCGTAAAAATCGCTTGCGGAAAACGTTCTATTTGATTAAATTGATTGACTTTGCACCTCAGCCAGTAGGACGACGGCGTGTTTCAGGAGCTCGGCGAAAAACTCGAGACGGTTCTGCGCAATCTGCGCGGTCAGGGCAAGCTGACGGAAAAGAACATTGCCGACAGCCTGCGGGAGGTTCGTCGCGCTCTTTTAGAAGCCGACGTCAACTATAAAGTCGTCAAGCAGTTCATTGAAGACGTCCAGATACGGGCAGTCGGCCGGGAGGTGCTCAAGAGCATCACGCCGGGACAGATGATCATCAAGATCATCTATGATGAACTGGTCAAGCTCATGGGCCCGACGGATTCGTCGCTCCGCATCGGAAACGAAATTCCGAGCGCAATTCTGCTGTGCGGCCTGCAGGGGTCGGGTAAAACGACGTTTGCCGGCAAGTTGGCGCTGCATTTGCGCAAAAAGGGACACAATCCGCTGCTCGTTGCCGCCGATGTGTACCGGCCCGCTGCCGTCGACCAGCTGCGGGTGATCGCCAAGTCGCTCGGCATGGCCGTTTATGAAGAGCCGACCGCCGATGCGGTGGGCATCGCGAAGAACGGGGTTTTGCATGCCCGTAAGACCATGCATGACGTGGCGATCATCGACACGGCCGGTCGGCTGCACATCGATGATGAGATGATGAACGAGATTGCGGCGATCAAGCAGGCGGTGACGCCGAGCGAAATTCTGTTCGTCGCCGACGCCATGACCGGTCAGGACGCCGTCAATGCAGCTTCGGCCTTTAAGCAGCGCATCGACTTTACCGGCATCGTACTCACCAAGCTGGACGGCGATGCGCGCGGCGGCGCAGCCCTGTCCATCCGCGCCGTAACCGGCAGGCCGATCAAGTTCGTCGGCGTGGGCGAAAAGCCGGATCAGCTCGAGCTTTTCCATGCCGAGCGCATGGCTTCGCGCATCCTCGGCATGGGCGACGTTGTCACGCTGGTCGAAAAAGCGCAGCAGGCCATTGATGCAGAAAAAGCGGCGCGACTGGAAAGCCGGCTGCGCAATCAACAGTTTACGCTCGAGGACTTTCTCGAGAACCTGCAGCAGCTGAAAAAAATGGGACCTTTGCAGGATATACTCGGCATGCTGCCGGGCATGCAAAGCAAAGCCCTTAAAGGCATGCAGATCGACGATCGGTCACTGATCAGAGCCGAGGCGATCATCAACTCGATGACGCGCGAAGAGCGTCGTTCACCGCATATCATTAACGGCAGTCGACGCAAACGCATTGCCGCGGGCAGCGGCACGACGGTTCAGGAAGTCAACCGTCTGCTGCACCAGTACGAGGCAATGCGGCAAATGATAAAAAGTTTCAAGCATCGCGGCAAATTTCGCATGCCGCTGGGATTCTAATCAAAGGAGGTACTTTAATTGGCGGTAAGATTAAGACTGACCCGGATGGGCCGTAAGAAACGGCCGTTCTATCGCATCGTTGCCGCAGATTCCCGCAGGCCGCGGGACGGCAAATACTTGGAATTGATCGGCACCTATAATCCGCTTTTGGATCCGCCGGAGGTGAGGGTCAATCGGGAAGTTGCGCTGAAATGGCTGCTCCAGGGTGCGCAGCCTTCCGACACGGTGCGCAGTCTGCTGCGTTCCCAAGGCATATTGTTCGAGCTCGATTTGATCAAGCGCGGCTTGAGCAAAGAAGAAATCGAGGTCGAATTTAAAAAATGGGAAGCGTTAAAAGAACAGCAGGCGAAAAAACGGGAAGCTCTTTTGGCCATGAAGAAGCGCGGAGCCGGCAAGAGCGCTCCTGAACCGGCCAAGACCGATGCATCGGCGGCCGCCGAAACGCAAGCACAGCCTGCTGCCGAAGCTTAAGCGATCGTCCTTTCATGAACAAATTTCCTGAAGGCGCGGACGATTCATCCGAGTTCATCATCATCGGGCGGATCATCAAACCGCACGGTGTTCGCGGCGCGCTGAAAATAGAACCGCTGACGGACGATCCCAAGCGGTTTACCCTGCTCAAAAGAGTCTTTATCGGCAATGACGCGGCGTTTTATCAGGAATACCAAATTGCGCGCGTTCAATACAGCGGCGGCAGCGTTCTGTTAACTTTGAAGGAGCTGACGACTTTTGAACAGGCAGATCGCCTGCGCAATCAGTATGTTCAAATTCCAGAGAGCGAGTCGTTACCTTTACCCGACGGCGTGCATTATTACCACGAATATGTAGATTTGTCCGTCTTTACCGCCGACGGCTCTTATATCGGGCGGGTGAAGGAACTGCTCGATTTGCCGGCGCAGGATCTGTTCGTCATCGAAAACGAGCAGGGCAGAGAGATTCTGATTCCCGACGTTCCCCAGTTCATTCGGCAGATCGACTTTCTGCAGAGAAAAATGATCGTCGAGGTGATCGACGGTCTTTTGAGCGAATGAAAGGAGTGACTTTGGGTGGATATACATGTGATCACCGCTTTTCCGGGAACGTTTTCCGGGTTTCTAAGCGAGAGCATGATCAAGCGGGCGATCGCAAAAGGCGAGCTGAAAGTATATCTGCATGAACTGCGCCGCTATGCCGAGGACAAGCATCAACAAATCGACGATTATCCGTACGGCGGCGGCGCCGGCATGATCCTCAAGCCGGAACCGTTGTTCCGCTGCATCGAGGATGTATATAACAGATTCGAACTCGAGGGCGTGCCGGTCACTTTGTTGACGCCGGCAGGCCAATTATTTACGCAGAAAAAGGCCGTCGAGCTCTCTCTGAGGAGAGCGCTCGTTCTGCTGTGCGGCCATTATAAAGGCATCGATCAGCGGGTGATCGATACCTTTGTGGGCGAAGAGATCTCGGTCGGCGACTATGTTCTCTCAGGCGGCGAGGTGGCCGCCATGTGCGTCATCGATGCCGTCACGAGACTGCTGCCCGGCGTTCTGAACGACATCGATTCAGCGGTTACGGATTCTTTTCAGGACGATTTGCTGGATCATCCGCATTATACACGGCCTGAAATTTTTCGCGGCCTGCAGGTGCCGAAGGTATTATTATCCGGCGATCATCGTGCCGTCGCCGAATGGCGGCTGGAAAAATCGATTGAAATAACGCGGAAACGCAGGCCGGATATATATCGAAACTATCTGAAAAAAATGAAAAACGAATAAAGCTTCTCTCAGGAGGCAAAGCAATGAACAAAGTCAATGCAGTTGCAGCGGCGCAGCTTCGGGACGACATTCCCGATTTTCACGCCGGCGATACGTTGAATGTGCACGTCAAGGTGGTTGAAGGAGATAAGGAACGAATTCAGGTTTTCCAAGGCATCGTCATCAGCCGCCGCGGGAGCGGCATCAACGAAACGTTCACCATTCGTAAGGTGTCAAACGGCGTCGGCGTGGAAAGGATCTTTCCTCTCCATTCGCCGAGCATCGCCAAGATCGAACGCGTACGGGAAGGCAAGGTCCGCCGCGCCAAGCTGTACTATCTCCGTAAGCTGTCCGGAAAAGCCGCGCGCATCGACGAAAAGCGCAACGAATAGTCCTAATACTGCTCGAAAAAAGAACCGGTGTCAAAAGGGCATCGGTTTTTTTATCTAAACAAGTGAATGTTATTCAAAACAGCTTGACATGACGAAATGAATTCAATACATTGGTCTATAAAGAAAGGACCAAAGCAGGAGAAAGGATTATGAAAGACTTGGCAAAATTGACGTTGACGGAAGTTTTTAGACGTCGGGAAACGATGAATCCCGATGAGATTCTTTTTTCCTTTGTCGATGAGGAGCCTTTGCGAAACAAAGATGTGATCGAGCAGGCCAAGGCGATTCAAAAAGCTTTGCGCCATTTCGGCATCGAAAAAGGCGATCGCGTGGCCATCCTGGGCGAAAACAGTCCCCAATGGGCGGTTGCCTATCTGGCGGCAGGCGTAATGGGCTGCATCAATGTGCCGATCTTGCCCGATTTTCACAAGGCGGAAGTTCACCATATTTTGCGCAACTCGGAATCAAAAGTAATCTTTATTTCCTCCAAGCTCGCACACAAAATCGTCGATGAAAAGTTCAAGGACCTCAAAATCATTGTCCTGCTGGACAACATTTTGGAAGCGTTTCCAGACAAAGAAGTTCTTACTTTTGACGAAATGGTCGAGCTCGGCAAAGGATTGGACGGTAAACCCGTCAGCTATGACGTCGATGAAGAGGACTTGTTGGAGATACTCTACACTTCGGGCACGACCGGTCATTCCAAGGGCGTCATGCTGACGCACAAGAACATCATTTCCAACGCCATCTCGGCCATCAAAATGATCGACGTCAGCGAGAAGGACCGCTTGGTATCCATTCTGCCCATGTCGCATTCTTACGAGTGTACCTGCGGTTTCATCACGCCTTTCATGGTCGGCGCCAAGGTTTATTACATCAAGGGACTGCCGACGGCGCAGACGCTGCTGCCTGCGGTCGCCAAGATCAAACCGACCATGATCCTTTCGGTGCCGTTGATCATGGAAAAAATCTACAAGAAAAAGGTCCTGGCCGAGATCAACGCCAAGGCTGCTTCCAAGCTGCTCTACCGCCTGCCGGCTACGCGCAAGCTGGTCAACAAGATTGCCGGCAAGCGCCTCTATGAAGCGTTCGGCGGCCAGTTGCGCTTTATGGTATTCGGCGGAGCGGCCACTCCGCCGGAAGTGGAGGACTTTTTGATGGAAGGCGGATTTCCTTATATCTGCGGTTACGGCCTTTCCGAAGCCTCTCCGCTGCTCACGGTCAATCCGGTCGGTAAACAAAAGAAGGGCTCTGCCGGAGTCATTGTCCCCAGCGTTCAGCTCAAAATACATGATCCCGATCCGGAAACCGGTATCGGCGAAATTTACGCCAAAGGCCCGAATATTATGAAGGGCTATTACAAAAACGAAGAAGCCACCAAAAAAGCCTTCAGCGAGGACGGGTGGCTGATTACCGGCGATCGCGGTTACATTGATGAGGAAGGGTACTTGTTCATCAAAGGCCGTTCCAAGAACCTTATCGTCGGACCAAGCGGCGAGAACATCTATCCGGAAGAGATCGAATTTCATCTCTCCCAGAGTCCGTATGTGCTCGAATCGCTGGTTTATGAATCCGAGCGCCGGATCGTCGCCCGCGTTTTCCTGGACTATGATGCCATCGACAAGGAATTCGGCACTTCCAAAATGGACGAGACGGAAGCCCGCAAGGTCGTCGAAAAGTTGTTGGAGGATATTCGGCAGCGGGTGAATGAAAATGTGGCTGCTTATTCGCGAATCCACAAAATAATCGAGCAGCCGGAAGAATTTGTCAAAACACCCACTAAAAAAATCAAACGCTATCTCTATACCCAATAAAAAAAGCCGCATCGAACGATGCGGCTTTTTTTATTGTTTTGAAATTATCCGCGGTTTTGGATTAAAGTCTTTGGCCCGTCCTCAAAAACAACGGATATTTTGTTCGCGTCGATGATATTCACTACAACTCCATCGCCGAACTTGTCGTGATGAATCACCTCGTTGACCATGTACTTTTTGTTCATCTGATACGAAACCGGCGTTTCGGTCTCTGATTTGGCCATGAGTCTCGACCATTTGCGGCTCATCTTTACGGCCGGATCGATTTCTTTTTTGGCCGCCGTTTTGGTCGATTTTTTAGGTTTCTCTTCTTTGCCGACCGGCAAGTAGCGATGGGACGTGTTGCAGCTCCTGCACAGAACCCGTTTGATCTTTTGCTCGTTAATGACTTCGATGATGTGAATGGTTGCCGATTTGCACTTACCGCACAGGGCTTGAACCTCATCCCCGACTTGAAAGGTTTTTGACATGACGGAAATCCTTATGTTTCTCAGGTTTCAGACAGATCCCTGCTGCCTTGATTAAATATAGAGAAAATAATCGATAATTCAAAGCAGTAATTTCAACTCTAATAAGGGCCTGGAACCTTTAACGGCTTTATGATTTAAAAAAGTACTTTTGATTTCTACTGAAAACTGGTACTTTATATGATGTAACCAATCACGAGGTGAAAAGGAGATGAAGATTCTCGGAAAAACGATTTACGCTGTCGGTATTCTACTGCTGGTTGCGGGTTGTGCTAAAAAGGTCCCTGAAGATGCCGTCGTTCAGGTTGGAGATCGCTACATCACCCAAAAGGAATTCGAATATCGAGCCGCTTTTACTCCTCACCCAAACTTTCCCACCTTCAATCGGAATTTGGAGAAGGTTCTTCTCACCAATCTGGTCATGGAAAAGATTTTTGCGCAGGAATTCGGCAAGAGCAGCGAGCTCAGCCGCAATGAATTGTTCCGCGCTTTCATAAAAGGCCGCAAAGAGCAGGCAATGCGCGAGCAGCTGTTCTATAAAAAGGCTTACGACGTCGTCAAGCTCGACAGCGCTGAGGTGGAAAAGACGCTTCGCCTTTCTCAGCGGGAATACGACCTCGAGTTCTATTCCATTCATAACGATTCCATCGGCAAAGCGCTGCGCGCCCGGGTTCAGGCTCACCCCGATTCCGCCTTGGCGATTTTCAACAGCATTATGCCTGCGGGCAAACGACCCACTTGGACGGCAAAGTGGAAGGACCCCGATCACATCAACATCCACGAAGCCCTTTTTTCGGGTCCGCTCAAGCAGGACAGCGTAATCGGACCGTTGCAGCTGGATTACGACCAATGGATTTTCATCAAAGTGGTCAACTGGCGCGATGTGTTGCTGTTCGGCGGCGAGGACGCCAAACTGCGTAAAAAAGAGGTGATCGAAAAGCTGACCCTGAACAAGGCGACGCGCAATTGGGATAGGTATCTGAAGGAGGTCATGAAGGGGAAGGAGATTCAATTCAACCCCGATATTTTCAAAAAACTTGCCGATTTGACCTACGATTTGAACCGCACGCAGGATCAACAGAAAAAGCTTGAGATTCTGGGCCGTTTTTGGCAGATGGAGGACAGCACCTTGGTCGCTTCCGACCTGCCGACGGAAGAAGCTTTCCTGCAGCAGCCGTTCTTTACAATCGACGGCATAACATGGACCGTCGGCGATTTTCGCAAGGCCCTCATGTCGCATCCGCTTGTCTATCGTCGTCAGGCGATGAACCGCGGCCAGTTCTATTTCGAATTCAGGCGCGCCATTGCGGCTATGGTGAGAGATCTCTATCTCAACAAAGAAGCATACAAGATGCGCCTGGATAAAGATCTGAAGGTGGTGCGGGCGGCGGAGATGTGGGAGGATGCCGTAATTGCCACCTTTGAGCGCAACCGCATCATTTCCGAAATCGCCAAGGCTTTTCCTGACACGACCGATCCCGCGCGCCAGTTTAAACTGAACAAAGCTTTCGACGAATACCTCGACGGTCTGCAGAACAAATATCAGAAAAAGATTGTCGTGAATCGTGAGATATTCGACAAGATCGAGATTCCAAAGGTGCAGGTATTCGTCGTACAGCAGAACGTCCCCTATCCCATTGTGGTACCGCAATGGCCGATGTTCTATACGAAAAACATTATCGAAAATTTGCCCTATAAAGAGAAATAACGTCACTGCGAAATCTGCCTAATTTTCCGCTAATTTTCGACAACTAAAAAACAAAGGGCGTCCCAAAGACGCCCTTTTCCGTTTATGGTAATGCCCTCTTGCGCGTCATCGACCGGCCGATGCTTCGGCCTGGTTCAGGCTGTCCAATTTTTCGACGGCAGGCATATAGTCCGGCCGCAGCTCAAAGGCCTGCCGGAAATAGCTGCGGGCCGAATCGCTGCGGTCCATTTTGAGAAACTCCAAGCCGATACGATAAAGCACCTCCGGACGAAGGCCCAGGCGATTGAGTCTTTTCAGTCGATCGATCGCTTCGGCATGGCGTCTCAAGAGAGAGGCGGTCATGGCTGAGTTGCTGAGAGCTGCGGCATTCTTTGGATCGCGGGAAAGAACGGTATTGAACTCGGTCATCGCTTCGCCGAACAATCCCATCTGCGCATAAAGAACCCCTAAATCGTTGCGCGCCTCCTGATCTTCCGGCGCCAGCCGAACGAGATCCCGATATTGAGCCAGTGCATCCTCATAACGACCGACAGCGATCAAAGTTTTTGCTAACTCCCGACGCACTGCCGGTTGGTCGGGCACAAGCTGGACGGCGCGGCCCAGTTCCGCAAGAGCACCGGTGGTGTCCCCCAGAGCCTTGAGCGTCAATGCGGCATTGAAAAACGCCTCGGCGAAGGCGGGGTCGGCCTGCCGGGCTGCGCGGAAATAGTTCAACGCCCTGTTTTGCTGCCCGTTATTGATGCAGCGAATACCAATGCTGTTGAACAGTTCGGCGCGCTTTCGCTGCGGCAGGTCAGACTTTAAAAGCAGGGTTGCCGCCTCGTCCGTTCGGTTCAATTCGATCAAAGCGCGCAGGCGATTGGCTGAGGCATCGGAGAGATGGGGCATAAGGCGGCATGCGCGGGCAAAGGACTGTTCCGCCGCCTGCCACCGGCCTTGACGACTTTGCGCAACTCCCAGATTGTTGCTGAGGAGGGCATCCTGCGGCAATATCTCCAAAGCCGAGGCAAAACATTTCTCGGCGCCGGAAGCATCGCCTAGCGCATTCAACAGAAATTTGCCGTAATTCTCACACAAAATCCAGTCCTGCGGAAAGGTTTCAACCGCTGTTCGATACCAGGATTCGGCGCTCTGAAGTGCAGCCGGACCTTTGAATATCTGCAGCCGTTCGATGCGGTTCTGCACTTTGGTTAAAAGTTCGCGATACTCGCTTTTTGCCGTAAACGGCGGGTCGGCAAAGCGGCGGGCAATTTCTTCCTGAATGCGCAGGGCATCCCAGCCGGTATAAGCAAGAGAGCGAGCCGTCTCCTCGATCGTAGGCGGCTGCGAGCTCTGCAGCCCCAAAGCGGCTTCGACCTTGGGCAGCAGGGTTCCGGCGAGGAGGTAGTTGCCGCTGAAGGTAAAGTGAACATGATCGAGAAACAGATCTTGGCGTTCACGCTGCAGTTGGGCGTTGAGAAAATCCATTTCAAGGTCTGCGAGAATTGCCCGACTCTGACCTGCTGCGCGGCGGATCAGCTCGTTGAGACGGGAGTCGGCGCGAAAACGCAGGCCGTCCAGATCGCGGGCGCGCAGAAACAACCGCCGGGCTTTTTCGATTCGGCCGGCTTCACGTTCGACCTGAGCCAGTGCATAAACAACCGTCGCATCGCTCGAATCGATCTCGGCCGCCTGCGCGTAGAACGAGGCCGCCTGAGTTGGGTCACCCCTTTTCGCTGCTTCTTCGGCTTGTCGGAGCAAAGTTTGCTTTTTTCCCAAAAGATCCTTAGGCAGCTCTTGAGGAAGCGACAGAAACGGCGCCCAGTCGGTCAGATTGGTCGGCACCGTGCACAGAATGAGGGGTACTTTGGCTTTGGCGGAGATATCACAGATGTGGTCCAGATTGGCTGCAAACGATCGATACACCGTCGTTAGAGCGGGATCGTCATGGCGGAATTTGTGCCTGAGGAAAAGCTCCAGGCCGCCCCATTCCTGCGGTTCCGTTGATTTTTTAAAGAGTCCCCGCACAGCGGCGGCAGCTTGTCCCCATTTAGTGCCGCTGATTTGAACGGCAAGACGGATCAGGCGAGGGTTCTTTTGCCATGGGCTCAGTATGGTGCCCGGTCCGTAGGGGCCGATGACCTCATTGTTGCCCATCAGAACGATGAACAGGTCCGGCTGTTTTTTGCTGCATTCCTGAACGATCGGCAAAATAACATGTGAGTTGACGGCTGTTGCCGCCGTATTGATGACTTGGAATTGTTTTTCGGGATGTCCGGCCGCAAGCATTCTCTCCAATATTCGGCTGAAAGAGTAAGAGAAATCGGGATCGCCCATGGCTGCCGACGAGCCGAAGACAAAGATCCGACAGGCGTCAGGCGCTTTATGCTTGGGGAAGATGAATCGGCCGGTGCTGCGGGCGAGTTTGGGCGGAAAAAAGCGGTAAAAGAAAAAGGGATTGTCACGAATAAAACGGCCTTTAGACGTTGATACGGTCTGAAAAAAGCTCGTCGGATAGCCGAAAGAGAACGCACGGAGACTGAATTCCACAAGAAAGAATAAAGCAATCGGTAACAAAGCAATGCAGAGCCAAAAGGCCAATTTACGGAACATGCCGATGCTCCTTGATTAAAGTTCCCAACCGGCGCGGTATTCGTAATGCAGCAGCCGATTGGCTTCCTCGTCGTCGAAGCGCATGGCGGCGGCGTCCCAATGCAGCTTTCTGCCGCCCAACCGGACGCAGATGGTGCCGATCAGCACGGTTTCGGTGAGCGGTCCGGCAAAGCCAAAGTGCGAGGCGGTCGGCGTGCCCTCTTTGCAGGCGCGGATCCATTCGGCATGATGGCCGATCGAGCGCGGCAGTGTTTTGGGCGGGCGCCGGTACTCGCGCATGCGCGTTTCGGGAATGAGGCGGGGGATTTCGCCGCCCCACCCTTCAACCAGCATGGCGCCTTTATCGCCGATAAAGATCAGTCCGTCTTCTTTGGGCAGAGCGCGATAATCTTCCAGCTCTTTGGGGCGCTCCGGCAGCAGCCCGCCGTCGTACCAGTGCAGCTTGACGGCCGGCCGATCGCCGACGGCCGGAAATTCGTAGTGAACGATTGACGCAACAGGAAGAGAATCCGGAAAGACCGGCGTCGAGGAGGCGTGCACCGAGATGGGCGCCGTCAGCTTGAGGGCGTCGAAAGCCGGCGCAATGTTGTGGATGCCCATATCGCCGAGGCCGCCTTCGCCGAAATCCCACCAGCCGCGCCAGGCAAAGGGAACATAAGCCGGGTGATAGGGCCGAAAAGGCGCCGGGCCTAGCCACAAGTCCCAGTCCAAATCCGGCGGTACCGGCGGCGTTTCTTTCGGACGTTCGATGCCCTGCGCCCACCAAAGGTCGGTGGTGCCGAGCCGCGTCGGGCGGTCAGACCATACATGCACTTCCCGCACCGTGCCGATGGCGCCGTCCGCCAGCCACTCTTTGATCAGGCGATTGCCTTCGAAAGCCATGCCCTGATTACCCATTTGCGTAGCAACGCCGGCCTCTTTGGCGGCCTGCGCCAGCATCCGCGCTTCATACACCGTATGGGTCAGCGGTTTCTCGCAGTAGACATGTTTACCGCGTTTGATCGCCGCCATGGCTGCTACGGCGTGTGTGTGATCCGGCGTCGCCACTAAAACCGCATCGATCGACTTTTCCCGATCGAGCATCACGCGAAAGTCCTTATAACGATTCGCTTTCGGATACTTTTTGAAACTATCCGCCGCGCGTTCCCAATCCACATCGCAGAGGGCGATGATGTTTTCACTTTCAAGCTGTTCCAAATCCCACGCCGCCTGTCCGCCGGCACCAATCGCGGCGATGTATAGCTTGTCGCTGGGTGCAGTATATTTCGGTCCGCCGAGAACATGTCTGGGCACAATGGTAAATGCCCCAATGACAAGCGAAGAATTTTTGAGAAAAGACCTGCGCTTCATGCTTTCCCCTCGATTAGAGTCCAAAGACGTTTGACGAAATCTTGAAGCTGGTGAATGTAGAAAAATCGCCGATATCGGAGGTATGCCGCCCTTTTATTCGGCGATAACAACGAAAAAAAACCGAATCAACGAACGAATCGCTCTTCCGCTAAATCACCGATTTTGGGTCGATCGATGCAGATTAATGGAATAATCGAAGACAAATTTAGAGCCCTTTCGCCAAAAATCCCACAACATTTTTAACGAAATCGTTCTGCAAATCGAAAACAAAAAAGCGGTTGAGATATTGAGAAACGAAGCGGGAAGTGAGAGGCAATTGGGGAGAGTAAGCCGAGCAGGGTTTAAAAAGGCAGCCTTTCTCGAAGGGAAGGCTGCCTAAGGACCAGAGGCTAATCGAGAAGGCTCATTTTGCGCGAGAGCACCATGCGCTTGCCGCCCGAGCCGTTAAATTCCAATTGATAAAGGTAGACGCCCGCCGAAACTCTATTGTTGGAATCGTCGCGCCCGTCCCAAATCAGACGCTGTTCGCCGGCAGGAAAATAATCCGAAACCAGCGTGCGCACCGCTCGGCCATGAAGGTTGTAGATTTTTAACATCGCAAATCCCGGCGAAGGCAGTTCAAAGCTGATAACCGTGGAAGGGTTGAAAGGATTCGGATGATTGGGCCGCAGCTGAGGAGAGAGCGGCAAATGACCCTGCAAATGAACCGCGGACGCTTCGCTTTTGCAGATAACCACGTCGCCGGCATCGGGAACGGCGTCGAACTGGAGCGTGCGCGTTCCGGAAACCTCGACGATCTTGAACGGCACCGGCACGCCGTTCTGCGAGACCGTCGCTGCCGGCCAGCCTTCCGGCAACGGTCGCCGCAAAGTGAGCGGCACATTGAAAATCGAGTCGTTCAAGGCATCGGTCACCTGCAGCGTAATGGTGCTGTCCGTTGCCGCCGATTCTCTGACCTGCACGGATTTGCGCTCATAGATGTAGCGGGCAACAGTTCCGAACGATTCGACCCAGTAGTCGTTGGGCGCCGTTTTCAGCGAATCCAAGGCTGCGCGCAGCTCGCGGGAATCGACCGGCGACCAGCCGCCGTCGTTGTCGATGCCGTGCAGTAAAAAGACGCACCAGCCTTTGGCTTTCAGAGCCGATTTAGCGCTTTTGTAGAAATCTTTGCCCGTTCTCACCGGGCCCTGGTCGCCGCAAATAATCGAGCTGATGTTCATAAAATCCGACGGATTGTTGGAAACAATAGAGCCGGAACAGATGCGCGCGGCGATGTAATATTTTTCACACAGTGACTTTTTTGCCGGTACGCAGAAAGGATAGGCGAGGGTGGCGCAACGAACTTCGGGTATGTTGCGGTCGATGGTCCGTAAAGATTCCTCCAGCTCGAATATCTGCAGGCTGTCCGGCATGCCGCTGAACGATTGATGCGTGACCGTATGGGCTGCGACTTCGTGCCCCTCCAACGCCGCCTGACGCAGCGCCTTCCAGTTTGCCGGCCAACCCCAGCCGGAACCGGTTACCGTAAACAGGGTGAGTTTGTAGCCGTATTCGTTGAACATTGGTACGGCTATGTTGAGTTGATTGGGGCAGTTGTCGTCGAAGGTAAAGCTGACGGCAACCGTTCGAAAATCGCGCCATACGGCGACTTCGTACGGAGTCTGAATACTTTGTGCTTGAAGGATTGAAACCAGGCCCAAAAAAGCCGACAAGAAGAGGAATCGCTCGAGTTTTTCCATGCTGTTTAGCTCCTTTGCTTGCTTTGATACAGCAAATAAAAGAATGAACTCTTGCTCGAAAATGTAAAGCCGTTTTCTTTGTTCAATTTAAAGAATAATTTGCTGTAACTAACGGATGAGCAAGGTAAAATGTTTTCGCAATCATGTGTAAGAAATCCAAGCGTTATTTATAGTTGTTCGGGATAAAAATAATCAATCAATTTTTCAATAGGGGTCAAACCGTTAAGAGAAGCATGCGGTTT
>JAPDQV010000002.1:132533-162999 GCA_034505495.1 candidate division KSB1 bacterium
CTCTTGTGAATGACCATGGGATTTCCTCCTTAATGGATTAGTTATGCAACTGTAGCAAGTTAGGAAATCCCGATAACTTTAAACAACGCTAAATTAACTTACAAATCATGGTTGATATAAAAGGCAAATCTGCAGGCCGTTAAACAACAGCGTTACGCTCACAAAAGATCGCTTGCCAATTCCGCCAGTTCGGAGCGCTCGCCTTTGTGCAGAGTGACATGGCCGTAGAGCGGCTGGCCTTTCATGCGGTCGATGAGGGTGCTGAGGCCCGTTGAACGGGAGTCAAGATAAGGAGTGTCGATTTGATAAGGATCGCCGGTAAACACCACTTTGGTGCCCTGACCGGCGCGGGTTATGATGGTCTTTACTTCGTGCGGCGTCAGGTTCTGCGCCTCATCGACAATGAAATAGATGTGATTGAGGCTGCGGCCGCGAATATAGGCCAGCGGCGCAATGACGAGCTTTTTATTGTCGAGCATTTCCTGAATGCGCATATAGGCGGCATCATTTTCCTCGAACTGATTTTTGATCACACTCAGATTGTCGAACAGAGGCTGCATGTACGGATCGATTTTAGAGTCCACGTCGCCCGGCAAAAAGCCGAGATCGCGGTTGGACAAGGCGACGATCGGACGCGCCAAATAGATCTGCTTGTAGAACGAGCGCTGCTCCAAAGCCGCCGCCAAAGCGAGGAGTGTTTTACCGGTTCCGGCTTTGCCGCTCAGCGTTGCCAGCGGTACGTCGCGGTTCATCAGCAGATGGAGCGAAAAGGTCTGCTCGGCGTTGCGCGGCTTGATGCCGTAGGCTGAGCTTTTTTCAACCAGCTCGATCATCTGCGTACGGGGATTGTAATAGCCGAGGGCCGACTTGCCGTTGTTGCGTAAAATAAAGTACTCGTTGGCCAGCGGCTGAATGCCGCTTTCCGCCGCCGGCACCGCCCGTTCGTGATACAGCCGATCGATGAACTGCGAGGGAATGTGCTCGATCAAGCGAATGCCGCGATGCAGTTTTTCCACATCCTCGATCTTGTCGGTGTAATAGTCCTGCGCTTCCAATCCCAGCGACTTGGCCTTGAGCCGCAGATTCACGTCCTTGCTGACGACAATGACCTTGCCGTGCGATTTGCTCTTTTTGAGAAACAGCGCCGCGCTGAGGATACGGTGATCCGGCTTGTGCTCGACAAAGGCGCGCATGACGTCCGGATCGTCGCCGTAAGTGGTGAGGATGAGAATCTTGCCGTGCCCGGGGCCGATGCGCTCGCCGCCGTCGACGATCTTGTCGCCGGGAAAACTGTCGAGAAAACGAATGAATTCGCGCGCGTTATAATGGATCTGGTCTTGTCCGCGCTTAAAGGCATCCAGCTCCTCAATGACGGTGATGGGAATGACGATGTCGTTCTCCTCGAAATGAAAGACGCAGCCGGCGTCGTGCAGAATAACGTTGGTATCGAGGACAAAGATTTTTTTCATTGCTTTTCCTTTGGCTGCAGATCGAGGCGTTCGCCCTTGAGCGCATGCGCTCCCGCGCCGATAATCCGAACTCGGATGAGGTCGCCGACGGAAAGCCCCTCCTTCGGCACAATGACCAAAATATTGCCGTCTGTACGGCCCTGAGCGTCCAGCGACGACTTGCGGGTATGCAATTCTTCGATGAGGATGTCGTGCGTCTCGCCGATGCGGCTGCGATTTTTGCGTAAAGAGATCTCTTTTTGCAGCGCATTGAGTCGAACGGCACGGTCGCTCTTTTCTTCATCGGCAACGTCATCGACGAAATGGCGGGCAGCGTAGGTGCCTTTGCGCGGTGAATACTTGAAAATGAAAGCCGAGTCGAACTGAACCGATTCTACGACTTTGACCGTTTCCTCAAAATCTTGCTCGCTTTCGGTGGGAAAGCCGACGATGATGTCGGTCGTCAAAGCGACGTCGGGCAGGTAGCTGCGGATTTTTTCCACCAGGCGCAGATAATCGCTCTGGGAATAAGTCCGGTTCATTAGTTCGAGGATTCGATCGCTGCCGGCCTGCAGAGGAAGATGAATATGGCGGCAGATTTTGGGATTTTCCTTCATCACCTGCAGCAGGGAATCGGGAAAGTCTTTCGGATGCGGCGCGGTAAAGCGAATGCGCAGTAGACCCTCCACTTCAGCCACCTTTTGCAGCAGATAGGCAAAATCGTGTCCCTCATACCGATAAGAATTGACATTCTGCCCAAGGAGAGTAACCTGCTTGAATCCTTCGGCGGCCACGGTTTTCGCTTCACGCACTATGCTTTCGATGGAGCGGCTGCGCTCGCGGCCGCGGGCATAGGGGACCACGCAAAAGGTGCAATAGTTGTCGCAGCCGCGCATGACGGCGATCCACGCGTTGACGCTTTTAGTGCGCACCGGTCGGATGTCCGAGTAGGTCTCCGTGCGGGACAGGGCCAAATCCGCCGCCGGTTCGTGATTTGCCTTGGCAATCAGCTCGGGGAGCCGCCTATAGCTGTCCGGACCTGCCAACAGATCGATATGCATCTTTTTATTTTCGAGCAGAGCTTTGCGCAGGTTGGTGGTCAAGCAGCCGAGCAGGCCGATCTTTTTCGTTGCACCGTTCGGCAACCGACGCAGATCGTGAACCCGCGCCATGACTCGGCGCGCCGCATGCTCGCGGACGGAGCAGGTGTTGAGCAGCAGAACTTCGGCTTCTTCGGGAGAGTCGCTCAGCTCATAACCGCTGTCCAGAAGAACGGCCTTGACGATTTCCGTGTCGTACTCGTTCATCTGGCAGCCGTAGGTTTCGATATAAACTCTAGTCATCGAGGGTTCCGATTACGCTCTGTCCTTCGACCTGCAGCAGCCTGACCGGCAGAAGCTCATTGTGGAGGGGGCGGCTGCTTTTCACCAGCACGCGGACATAATGATCGGTCAATCCGGTCCACCAGCCGTTTTTCTGCTGCTCGAACAGCACGGTCGCTGTTTCGCCCAGCCGGCTCTCGAGGAAGCGGTGCCGTTTGGCGAAAGAGAGCGCCCGCAGACGGCGGCTTCGCTCTTCAATAACCGGCTGCGGTACTTTGTTCGGCAGCTTTCGGCTTTTGGCGTGCGGTCTATCGGAATAGCTGAACACATGAAAGTAGGCGAACGGCATGGCGCTTAGATTGTCAAAGGTTTCGTTAAAGTGCTCGTCGGTCTCGCCGGGAAACCCGACGATGATATCGGTGCCGAGACAGATCTGCGGCACTTGGCGAGCGGCTAAATCGAGCAGCGCACGGAACTCGGCAACGGTATAGCGTCGATTCATGGCGCGGAGCACCTCGTCCTGGGCGCTCTGCATGGAAATATGGAGATGGCGGCAGAGCTTGCCGCTTCGCATGCGCTCGAAAACCGTCGGCGGCAGCGTCAGGCCTTCAATCGACGAGATGCGGATGCGGGCTATACCGTCAATTTTAGAGAGAGCGTCGATCAGGTCGAGCAGCGTTCGCCCTTCGGAATTGTAGGTACCGACATTGACGCCCGTCAGCACAATCTCTTTGTACTTTTCGGCGAGCCGTTCGGCTTCGGCGAGAACATCGGAGAAAACGCGGCTGCGCGCGCGGCCGCGTGCGTAGGGAATCTCGCAGTAGGCGCAGAAAAAGTCGCAGCCGTCCTGAATTTTGAGATTGACGCGGGTCCGACGCGGATCCGCCGCCGAGTACGGCATGGTGAAATCGATGCGGCTGACCGGCGGCACAATCAGGCGGGGAGCATTGCACTCCGAAAGAACGATGTCCGACAAGGCAAACTTTTTTTCAGTCCCGACCACCCACTGAACGTTCGGCAAGGCCAAGAGCGCTTCCTTCCGCGTCTGCGCTTGGCATCCGATCAAAGCCACTTTGACCTTCGGGTTGCGGCTCACAGCCCTGTTGACGGCCTTGTGAGTTTCGGCATCCCCCTTTTCCGTCACGGTGCAAGTGTTGATGACGGCTATATCCGCCGAGGAATTGAAATCGACGACTTGACACCCTTTCTCGATAAAACTTTGCGCGATGGCAGCCGTCTCAGCCTGGTTGAGCCGGCACCCGATCGTGAAAAAAGACACCTTCATGACTAAATATACAAATTTTGCGCTCTTTTCACAAGTTAAGCCAAGTTAACGGTGGGAAAGGATTTTAGATCTTTTAAGAGGCAGAACCCGCGAGGTTATTTGACGGCCATCTACTGTTGATGCGCATTAAAAAAACTTAACAATTTTAAAACGATGTCGAACTATTTATTCTTCACCGTTTTCGAACAGTTTTAGCCATTCATCGACTTGATCCGGAGACAGTCGCGCCTCATACTTTTGCCGGTATTCCGTCTCCTCTTCGTCCCTTTTCATTTTTTCTGTAAACTGCTCGACGCTGAGGATCGTGCAGCCGAAACCGGCTGCATGATGCGCCAAGCTGTTGTCTGAAGTGACCAAAGTGATTTTGCGCGGTTGCAAAGACTTTTGAATCAGCGCCAAAATGGCGGGATCGGCTTTTTGCGGCGCGCGGGAAAAGATGACCTCCACACCGGCCGGTCGGGGTTGACGCTGTATTCCTTTCAAATCCCGGCCGTCGAAAACGATCGTAATGCACTGCCGCTTTTGCCCGCGGAATGCGATCAGGCGGCGGACGAGCCGCTCGCGCGCATCTAAAAGGGCGTCCTCTGAATCAAAGTCGATCTTTTCTGTCCGCAGGATATAGTTGTAGCCGTCGATGATCCAATGCGGTTGATCGGTTTTTTCGTTGATCATAAATCCGCCCTGCCGAAAATCGGCTGCTTTTCGCTGGCAATTCTGACTTTGTCGGTAACAGCGCCTTCCTCCACCAGTGAGATTAATGCAGATTCTAAAATCGATCTCGGCCATGCGAATAACTTTTCCAGCGCCGGTAAACTTGCGGCAAAGGAAATTTCAAAGAATTTACGCAGAATGGCCCGACCGGCATCGACGGCCGTCTGCTGATTCGCTGCTGCAATTTCCTCGGCAAACCGATGCTCGACTAAATCCCAAAGAAACGTAAACGGCTCTTCCAATTCGCCGATTTTGACCACCCAGAAGCGGCTCTGCAGCTCCGCCATCGCCTGATCGAAGGTGCGCCGTTTCTCCGGCGCCGCCATGCCTGCGGCGCACTTGAGTTCGCGGGTAATCTGCGGCGAACGGATTTGCAGCGCCTCCAGAATCATCTTCGCCTCGCGGGAAACCCTTCCCGCTCTATATTCTGCTTCAATATCGCCGCAGCGTCGTTCCATTTCCAAGCGATAGAACGAAGGGAAGTAGTGCAAAGCGAAAAAAGACGGTCGTCGTCTGAAGGCCTTGCCGTAATAAACCTTTTTTTCCGCCGCAAGTCGGTCTTTGGCCTCCCAAACCAGTCCGATGTAGGGATCATGCTGAACGTGCAAGGGATAGGCAGGATTGCGTTCGCCTGCGGCGGCATGCCAAAGACAGGGCAGCTCCGGCTGCGCGGCCTGGAAGGCAAAACAAAAGCCGACTTTGTTGATGAAAGCCTCGGCTTGGGCGACGGAGCGAATCTGCAGCTCCGGCGTGCGGTGAAAGGTGACGTCGCGCCGCCTTTCGATGTCTTCCCAAGTAAGCATCAGCGCGGCGCTTCCTGCAGTATTTTGGCAATGATTTTTCCATCGGCGCGGGGAAAGGCATAACGCGGCAATTCTTCGCGCGTGACCCAACGCCACTCGGCGCAATCAATAGCCTGCGGTTCTCCAAAGCGGTGACGACAAGAAAAGACGTGCAGGGTGATCGTAAAATGGGTGTAACCGTGATTGAGGCTCATAAAGTGTTCGGTCACCTCGACGTCTATCCCCAATTCCTCTTTGATTTCCCGAACTACCGTCTGTTCCGGTGTTTCGTTCTCCTTAATTTTGCCGCCTGGAAACTCCCACAGGCCGCCGAGCATGTCGTCCTCACGCCTGCGGTCGATCAGCAACTTGCCGTCCTTCCACACGAGTCCGGCGGCCACATTGACATGCGGCCGCGGTTTTTTCGGCAGGCGGACGGGGTAGAGGTGTTGGCGATTTTCCCTTTGCGCGCGGCAGAACGCGGCGATCGGGCAGCGGCCGCACAACGGATCTTTGGGTCTGCAGAGAGTAGCGCCCAGCTCCATGAGCGCCTGGTTAAAGTCGCCGGCTCTGCCTTTGGCCAGATATTCCTCGGCGAGCAGACCAACCATTCGCCGACCTTCCGAGGAACGGGGATCAACCGGCAGACAGACCAGGCGTGAGAGAACGCGGCTGACGTTGCCGTCAATTGCGGGAATATCCGCTCCGTAGGCGATGCTGAGCACCGCTGCCGCCGTATAGGGGCCGACGCCGGGCAAATTTAATATTTCCTGCAGTGTTTTGGGGAAAACTCCGCCGTATTCTTTGACGATCAATTCCGCTGCCTTTTTGAGGTTTCTGGCGCGCGCATAGTAGCCGAGTCCTTCCCAGAGTTTGAGCACCTGCGACAGATCCGCCGCGGCCAAGTGCTCGACAGTCGGAAAGGCGGCGATAAAGCGGCAATAATAGGGCTCGACAGTTTTCACCTGCGTCTGCTGCAGCATGACTTCCGAGATCCAGATCGAGTACGGATCGCGGGTTCGGCGCCAGGGAAGATCTCGGCTCGATTCTTCGAACCATGCCAGCAGCTCGGCATGAAATTTTTTCATCCTTTGCGGCATAAAAGGCCTGCGTCAATCTTAATAAATTGTCGGCTTGATCACCTGGGCGCCGATCTCGCCGAGCTTGGTCTTCAGACGTTCGAACATCTTTTCGTCTTCATAAGTGCCGACAATGGCCCCGCCGGAACCGGGGAATGTTGCCGATGCGCCGACCGAACGGGCAACGTTGATCATCTCTAAATTCATTCGGCTGATCGGAAAGATTTCCTTGCGCTTGTCAAAGTTTTCGTTCATGATCTTGCCGAGCTTTTCCGGCTGGCGCGCCAGCAGGCATTCCCGCGCCATTTCGGCGCGCTCGGCAAAATACTTCATGGCCTCAACCACTGCCGGATCACCGGCGTCGAAGCGGCCGCGCAGTTGGCCGTGGGCAATGCCCGAAAACTCGCTCAATTCTTCCATATAAGCGATGTAAATAGGCGGCAGCAGGTTGGGATCCAGGTTTTCATAATAACCGTAACCTTGGGTCTCCATCAGCTTGCGGTCGAAATCCATGTAAACCAGTCCCTCATATACCTGCGTGACGCGATCCTGCAGACCCGCGGTGATCTTGAGCTCGTCGGTTTCGACGCTGAGGATGAGATTGGGGATTTGCGGCTTGGGGATTGCTACGCCGTAAAATGTCATCAGCGCGCGGATGGTGGCGGTCACAATGGCGCTCGAACCGGCCAAGCCCACCTGAACCGGTATATTGGAGCGATACCGCACGGTAAAATTGCGTTCCGGCAGCACGATCCCTTTGGCCATGCAGTAATCATAGAACTTTTTTGCCGCCGCCTTGATGAGGCGGATGCCGCCGTAATAGCCGTGTCGATTCACGTCCTTGACCAAGTGCTGCAGGTTGGCAAAACAGGAATGATCTCGTTCATTGGGAATGATTTCAATGTCCGGCGTCTCATACATGGTCACTTCGGCATAAAAGTCCCGCAGCGTAACCGACAGCGTTTTGCCGAAATAGCCGTCGCTGGGATTGCCGGCCAATCCGGCACGGGAATAGGCTTTGGTACGAACAATCATGCTTCTTCTCCTAAAGTCGAATCAGTTTATCAAGAATACCTTCGAATGCTAAAGCATATAGGCATTGTCTGGTTCTCGCGATCATTGGACGATATTTTTTGCTCCCGCTTTTTGAACCACAAACGGACCGATGACCAGCTCGTCGATGACCGAATCGAGAAGAATCCGGATCGCCTCTTCCGGTCGATGAACGATCGGCTCGCCGTGTCGGTTCAGGCTCGAGTTGAGCACCATCGGCAGGCCGGTGCGCGCATAAAAATGTTCGATCAGGCGTCGAAAAGGCGGAAAGGCATGGCGATCGACCGCCTGGACCCGTGCCGTGCCGTCGGCGTGCAAAGCAGCCGGCAGCTCATTCCTTTTTTCAGCCCTCACCCGACAAGCCCGCATCATAAAGCGATCGGGGGATTCTGCAAAATACTCGTTCGCTTTTTCCGCTAAAATCGAAGGCGAAACGGGTATCCACGCTTCACGGCCTTTGCGCCGCGTGATTTCATCGCGAATCTCGACGCGGCGCGGATCGCCCAGAATGCACCGGTGACCCAACGCCCGCGGTCCGTACTCTTCGCGGCCTTGGAACCAGCCGAGAATGGCTCCATCCGCAAGGCGTTCAGCGGCATAGAATGCCGGGTCGGCGGTTTTTTGAATGACCAGCTGATCGCCGAAACGCAGCAAGGCCGCTTCGATCTGCCGCTCGTTGTATTCGACGCCCCAACCGGTGTCCGCAATCTGCAGCTGCAGAGGATTGCCGGCTCGAGAGATCTCTGCCGCCGCGCCGATCGCCGTCGAACCATCGCCGGGATGCGGATGAATAAAAACCTCGTCCACGCCCGGCAGCGCCGCCAAAAGGGCGTTGAGACGGACGTTCAGAAACACGCCGCCGGAAAGAATCAGACGGCGACAAGGATGTTTTTTCAGCAAGGCTTCAATATAGGCGACAAGGCTCTTTTCCAGAAGCGTTTGCGCTGCTGCGGCCGCCTGCTGCGGTGAATATTTTTCAATCAGATGCAGGATGCGACGGCCGGTCGCCGTGGCGAGGAACGCGTCCCGGCGCGGACTCATCAGGTAATCGATCCAGTGCGGATATTTTATCCAACGGCTGCCGTCGAATCGGCTGACGAGCGGAAGCAGCTCCTCGAGACAGTCCCCCGGATCGGTTCCGCCGGCCATCCCCATGGTTTTGCCCTCCTGTTCCATATAGCGGAAGCCCAAAGCCACGGTTATGCCGGACCAGAAACAGCCGGAAGCAAAAAGCGGGATGTCCTCCAGATGCTCGATTTGATTGCCGCGACAGCGATAGACGGCTCCGGCAACGTTGTTGCCGTCGATGTGCGGCGCAAATCCCCCGTAGCTGACGGCAAGCGCTTCATCAAAGCCGCTGCTGAAATAGCCGGCGACGACATGCGCCAGATGATGATCGACAAAGCGAAACTTTTGCGGCGGCACACCCATCTCGTAGAGACCGTTGCTCGTCTTGGGATCCAAGATTGCTTTTTTAATGTTCGGCAAAAAATAGCGGACCGCCGTCGGTTGTCGGAGTAGTAAACCGGCTGCCGATCGCGGCAGGTCCAATGCGCCGTGTCGAAACAGGCTTGCATAATAGCGCGGCACCGGATAGGCGCAGGCAAAAGCGTCAATGTCCGCAAGCTGCAGGCCGGCTTGTTTCAAAACCGTTTCCACCGCTTCAAAGGGAAACGCAGGATCATTTTTTTTCCGGCTGATTCGCTCTTGCGAAAGCGCCGCCGTCAATCGACCGTCCTGAAGCAGTGCTGCACAGGAATGGCTGTGGTTGCCGGTTACGTCGCTGATGCCGAGAACATTCACGAAATACGCCTCACACAAAAGCCCCCGCAAAATAACTTGCAATAATGTTCAAAATAAGCTATATTATGGTGAACATAATATCACTTTTAAGATGAAAATCGAAGCCGTACACGAACCGATCGAAGTGATCACTTATTTCGATCGCAACGAAATTCGCCCTCTGCGCTTCCGTTGGCGGCAACGCGCCTATCACGTCTCATCCGTGAACGGCGTCTGGCGGGACGTCAAGGGGCAGACTCGTTTGTACCATTTTCATGTGGCTACAAAAGAGTCAGGCTCCTTTGAATTGATCTATAACGCCGCCGACTTGAGCTGGATGCTCGGCCGGGTGCTGCTGGAAGAATGAGGTCGGCCGCTACGTGCGCCGACCCCATTCCCGTCATTCGTTCAAGGCCGCTTTGATTTTCTCCACCGAGGCCGGTGCATAGTATTTGCAGGCGCCTTTCACCACATCCGGCTGAATTCCCGCCTTTTCGATCGCTTCCTTGATCTTTTTTTCGGGAACGTTCAATTCCTTGGCCAATTTGCCTGCGGTCATCAGGTTTTCCGCCATACTGACCTCCCAAAAATCATTTACCTTTTCAGTTCCGTCCACAAGGATTTTGCCGAAGCGGCGTGCAAAATACGCAAAGCCTGAAAAATGTGCAAGAAAATGTCGAGCAGGACTGTTCTTTTATAAAAATTTTTACTAATTTGATAAAAAGGAGTTTTGGGATGAAATTGATTTTCCGCCTGGTTTTCCTTATCGGTTTTTTCTTTTATTTTTCCGGTGTTGTCTTGGGGAGGAATGATCGCGAAATTACTGTGCGTGAATTGAAGGAACATCTCTTCTGTCTCGCCTCCGACGCCTTGGCCGGACGCGCACCGGGGACTGCTGGAGATGATTCTGCCGCCGCTTATATTCTCAGGCAGATTTCTTTGCCGAACGTCAGGCTGCTTGGCGATCAAGGGTTTCAACCATTCGAAATTACCACCTCCATAAGGCTCGGAACCAAGAACACTCTGTTCGACGGCGATTCATTATTGACGGCGGAACGCGATTTTATGCCGCTCTCTTTTTCCGCTTCCGGCAGCCTCGATGCGGCGGTGGTCTTTGCCGGCTACGGCTTTGACCTGCAGACGGATTCGCTCTCCTGGAACGATTACGATTCCCTGGATGTGGCCGGAAAATGGGTGTTGCTCCTTCGCGGTGATCCGGAGCTCGACCGAGTCGACAGCCCCTTTGCGTCGATCGCCTCGCTGCGCAGCAAAGTTATCACCGCCAAGGATCATGGAGCAGCGGGTGTTTTGTTCGTCGCGGGAAAGGCTTTCGACGCCAAAGACGATCTGCCTTCTTTGAACCTGCAGGAAGGGAGTTCGCCGGTTGATCTACCGATCCTGCAGGTCAAGAAACGAATCGTTGACCAATGGCTGGCCGATACCGGCTTTACCGTCGATTCCCTCGAAAGCCGCCTCAACTCGACCCGCAAGCCGGTTCGCATCGTTTTCGACCGCCGCGTCGCTGCCGAGGTCGAGGTCGAGCGGGTAACGGGTTTTACGCGGAACGTTGCCGCTCTGCTGCCGGGAAGCGACCCGCTGTTCAAGGACGAAATCATCCTGATCGGTGCCCATTATGATCATTTGGGAATGGGCGGGCCGGGCAGCGGTTCGCGGACGCCCGATACCCTTGCGGTACACAACGGCGCCGACGATAACGCCTCGGGCGTTGCTTTGGCCGTCGAACTGTTCGAAAAACTGGCGCTCGACCGTCGACCGCCTAAACGCAGCGTTTTGTTTATCGCCTTTGGGGCGGAGGAGAGAGGATCGCTCGGCGCCAAATTCTTTATCCAAAATCCTTTGGTCGATTTGAAAAAGATCGTCTTTATGCTGAACCTGGATATGGTCGGCCGTCTCGATTCGACGCTGACCCTGCTCGGCAGCGGAACGGCGATCGGCGTAGACTCAACAGCCCGCAACTATGCTGAGAAACACAAGCTCGCCCTCACCTTTTCGCCCGAAGGACTCGGCCCCTCCGATCACGCAGCCTTTTATGCCGAGAATATTCCGGTGCTCATGGCCTTTACCGGTCTGCATCAGGATTACCATACGCCGGAGGACGACGTCGAAAAGATAAATCTCGAGGGCATGAAACGCATCGGATGCTTTCTTTATGATTTTGTCAATGATATTGCCGATCGACCCACAGCGCCCGCTTTTCAGCTTGCCGGACCGCAGCGGTCGACCGTGTCGCGAAGACAGCTCAAGGTCACCTTGGGCATTATGCCGGACATGACTGGGCAGGAGAAACGCGGCCTGCGCGTCGACGGCGTCTCGCCCGATCGGCCTGCATTCCGCGCCGGCATACAAAAGGGCGACATCATTATCGCCATCGACGGCAAACCGGTGCATGACATTTACGAATACATGCACCGCATGGGACAGGTTCAGCCGGGCAGCCGGATTCATGTCGAAGTGCTTCGCAATGAGGAGCATTTGATCTTGATCGTCGATCTGTGAGGAAGAGGGTATGGAAAACAGTCGTCGTGAAGAGGGATTTTTCAGCAGCATAAGCGGTAAAAGTCTTTATTATCGCGCTTGGATACCGGAAAGCCCCAAGTGGATTTTGCTGATTTCCCATGGGTTGGGTGAACACGGCGGTCGGTATGAGCACATGGCGACGTTTTTCTGTGAACGCGGTGCTGCCGTTTTTGCCCCCGATCATCTCGGTCACGGACGTTCCGAAGGCAAGCGCGGCCACGTGCCGAATTTTCACTATTTTGCTTTGGACCTTGAGCAGCTGCGCGTTGAACTCGTTTCCCGAATGCCCGACCTGCCCATTGTTCTTTTCGGACACAGCATGGGAGGGGCGGCGGCGCTGGACTATGCGTTGAGTTTTCAGGAGCGTTTGACCGCCGTCATCCTTTCAGCACCCGCCCTTGGATTGCGCATGAAAACGCCCAAGCTGCAGGTCAAGGCGGCTGACTTTTTAGCCCGTATTTTCCCCTCTCTAACCCTCGACAACAAGCTTTCTGCCGAATGGCTGTCTCACGATCCGCAGGTCGTCGAAGCATATCGCAATGATCCTCTGGTCCATCCGAAAATCAGCGCGGCTCTTTTCACCGGCATGACGGCTGTTGCACGACAATGCCTGCAGGCAGCCGATCAGCTGAAGCTGCCGGTTCTGGTAATCTTTGGCGGCCAAGACCCCATCGTTTCCTTCGACGCCGTACGGTCGGCCTTTGAAAAATTTTCTTCCTCCGATAAAAAGCTGCTGTTTTATGAAAAAGACTTTCACGAAGTCCATAACGACTTGAGCAGGATGCAGGAATTCCAAGAAATATGGCTGTGGCTGAAGGATAAAGTGAATAAATCCTAACTTAACCCTCTGGGAGGAGTTATGCGAAAGACCGTCTTGGTGTTTTTCTGCGCCTTTTTTATTGTTGCCGGGTGTTCTTCCAACAAGCTGCGCAATTACGAGCTTCGCCGCACGGACATTGCCGCGAGGACATTCACACCGCCGCGACCGCAGATCAGCACCGGCGGCGATATTGTCATCGACAAAAATAATCCTCTGGGAACGATTCTCAGCGTCGGCTCCACGGTGGTCAAGGAGATCGAGGCAATGAAGGCGCGTGCCCGTCTGGACAGCGCTATGATGAAGGTCGACATTCCGGCCCTGATGGAGGAAGAGATTCTGTTTAAAGCGGCCGAGCTGCTCAGTTCGCGGCCGATCAATGAAGTCGAGGCGGCCGATTTTGTTCTGAACATTGACCTCAAGGAATACGGTATCGATGCGCAGAGCTGGTGGACCGGCGCGCACTTTATCATCGATACAAAGGTCGAGTTGATCGATCAGAAAGCGGCCAAGCGGATTTGGAAAAAGAGGGTGCGGTCGCGCGAACCGCTTACGTCCTACATTTTCGGGTTAGGCGAAGTCAACAAGATTTTGGACGCTGCGGCGCTGGCCAATCTGACGGTGGACCAAATGGCTGTAGGGCTGAAAAATTTGGCCGAGGTCGCTTCGGATGAGATCGCGCGCAAGCTTTACGATGATTTCATCAAATCGCGCAAATAGGGTGTTGGGCGTTTGAACGTCAATTTATAGGAGGGTGAGGTCGTGAATCTCTTGCAGGAGTTGAACCTCGAGAGCATCAACAAGGGCGCCTCGACCGGCAACGATTGGAGCGGCGGCGATGCACTTTTGACCGTTCGCTCGCCGATAGACGGTGCGGCTTTGGCGCAGGTTCGTCAGGCATCAGTAGAGGATTATGAGCGGGTACTGCAGCGGGCAGCGACTGCTTTTTTAGATTGGCGGATGACGCCGGCGCCCAAGCGCGGCGAAATCGTGCGGCAAATCGGCGAGCGATTGCGGCGCTACAAAGACCTGCTTGGGCGATTGGTCACTTTGGAAATGGGCAAATCGCTGCAGGAGGGCTGGGGCGAGGTGCAGGAGATGATCGACATCTGCGACTTTGCCGTCGGTCTGTCGCGGCAGCTTTACGGCCTGACCATGCACTCGGAACGGCCGCAGCACCGCATGTACGAGCAGTATCATCCGCTCGGCGTCGTCGGCGTGGTGACGGCGTTCAACTTTCCGGTCGCCGTGTGGGCGTGGAACGCCATGATCGCCGCGGTCTGCGGCGACGTGGTGGTGTGGAAACCGTCTTCAAAGACGCCGTTGTCGGCGATTGCCGTGCAGAAGATCGTCGCTAAGGTCATGCAGGAAAACGGCCTTCCGGAAGGGATCTTTAATCTGGTGATCGGCCGCGGCGCAACGATCGGCGAGCGGCTGCTTCAGGACCGCCGTGTGCCGCTGATTTCGCTTACCGGCTCGACTGAAGTGGGGCGGCATGCCGCGGAAGTCGTGGCGAAACGCCTGGGCAGAACCATTCTCGAGTTGGGCGGCAACAATGCCGTGACCATCACACCGAGCGCGGATTTGAAATTGGTGCTGCCGGCGATTGTTTTCGGCGCGGTCGGCACCGCCGGGCAGCGCTGCACCACCACGCGGCGGGTCATCGTGCATGAATCGATCTATGATGATTTTAAAGAGGCGCTGCTGAAAGCCTATGCGAGCGTACGCGTCGGCAACCCGCTCGACGAGCGCAATCACATGGGGCCGCTGATCGATGCGGCTGCGGCCGAAATTTTTCGCGCCGCATTGCAGCGCGTTCAGGAAGCGGGCGGCCGTGTAATTTTCGGCGGCAGAGTGCTGAGCGGACCGGGTTATGAGTCCGGCTGCTACGTCGAGCCGACGATCGTCGAGGCGGAGAATCACTGGGAGATTGTCCAGGAGGAGACGTTCGCGCCGATTCTTTACTTGATTCGGTACAGCGGCGGCGTGGAGAACGCCGTGGCGCTGCAGAACGCCGTGCCGCAGGGGCTGTCATCGGCGATTTTCAGCAACGACTTGCGTGAGACCGAGTACTTTTTGTCGCACGCCGGGTCGGATTGCGGCATTGCCAATGTGAACATCGGCACCTCGGGAGCCGAGATCGGCGGCGCGTTCGGCGGCGAAAAGGAGACCGGCGGCGGCCGCGAGTCCGGTTCCGACGCCTGGAAAGCCTATATGCGTCGACAGACCAACACCATCAACTGGGGAACCAAGCTGCCGCTGGCGCAGGGGATAAAGTTTGAGATCTGAAAACGGAAAAGCCGCATCATCGCAGTTATGATGATGCGGCTTGATGAAAAAAAGCGCAAGAAAAAACTACAGCGTCCACCCTTCGCGGTATTCGCGCTTGACGTAGGCGTTGGCCTCGTCGTTATTCAGGACCTGCATGTTCTCGCCGTCCCACAGCAGCCGCTCGTAGGGGAAGCGCACCGCCAGGTTGCCCATCAGCACCATTTCGGTCAGCGGACCGGCATAGTCAAAGTTGGAGCAGGCCGGTTCGCCGCCTTTGCAGGCGCGGATCCAATCCTGCTCATGACCGTTCTCGCCGCCGGGAATACGCGGCAGATAGGGATCGGGACGTTTATAGGCCTGCATGGCGGTTTCGGGAATCAGACGCGGGCCTTTGGCATAGCAGCCGCACATCAGCTTGCCCTTGGTGCCGACAAAGATGACGCCGCCGTCGTCGTCGCCCATTTTGCGGCCCTGCTCCAACTCTTCGGGCCGAGGCGGCATCATGCCGCCGTCGTACCAGGTGACGTTGACTTCCGGCATGCCGTCGCGCGCCGGGTACTTGAAGCGGATGATGCTGGAACGCGGATACATTTCGTTCTTGGGCGTGACCGGCTCGAAGAATTTTTCGAAATAGGTCGAGATGTTTCCCTCGACGCTGACGGGATACTTCAGCTTGAGCGCCGCCACCACCGGATCGAGAATGTGGCAGCCCATGTCGCCGAGTGAGCCGGTGCCGAAATCCCACCAGCCGCGCCATTTGCCGGCTAAATAAGTCGGATGGTAAGGCCGCATCGGCGCCGGGCCGACCCACAGGTCCCAGTCCAACGTCGGCGGCACCTCGTACACCTCGCTGGGCCGATCGACCTCGATGCCCTGCGGCCAAACCGGACGGTTCGTCCAGGCATGCACTTCGTAGACATCGCCGATGGCGCCGTCCCAGATCCACTCGCAAATCTGGCGCACGCCGTCGCCGGAGTGCCCCTGATTGCCCATCTGCGTCACCACCTTGTAATAACGCGCGGCTTCGGTCAGCTTGCGGGCTTCGTAAACCGAATGGGTCAACGGTTTCTGCACGTACACGTGCTTGCCGAGCTGCATGGCGGCCATGGCGATGACGGCGTGTGTATGATCCGGTGTGGCGACGATCACCGCGTCGATGTCTTTTTGCTTTTCCAGCATGACGCGGTAATCGCGATAGATCTTGGCCTGCGGGTATTTTTTAAAGACTTCGCCGGCATAAACTTCGTCCACATCGCACAGCGCGACGATGTTCTCGGTCTCGCAGGCGCGCACATTGTTTTGACCCATGCCGCCTACGCCGACGGCGGCAATGTTCAGCCGGTCGCTGGGCGCTTTTTTGCCTTTGCCCCTTTTCTGACCGAATACCGTGCTGGGCACGATGGTGAATGCCGCGGCGCCGACGGCGGCGCCTTTGAGAAAGCTGCGGCGGGAAGGTTTGCTGCTGTCGAATTCGATTTTTTCCATTGCACTTCTCCAGTTCAATTATTTTTAAGCGGATTACCCATTTGTACACACAGGCGGGCAGATCAGCCCGCTTTATGAAGATTCAACCTTTCAATATAGCAAATTAATTTTTTTCAACAAACAGATTCATTTACTAGAGTGAACAATCGCCTGTATCTTTTATAAAGTTGATCGCCGGAAGGTCGCATTTATTTAAAGCCGCGTAGAGTCGAAGCTTTTGCATTATTTCAATGCAATTTGCATATTCAATAAGAGGATTCTGTATTACAATAAAAGGCATTATCATGAAAAACAGACTTGAGCTTGTTGCCCGCATTTACTTAGTATTGCTGATGATGTCCATCACGTGTTCTGAAGCGCAAACTTTATCGTATCGTTTTGTTAATGTTGACGGTATCATTTCCATGGAAGCGGAAAATGCCGACCGTATCGTCGGCTGGAAGCGGATTGACGGCAGAAGCAATCATGCTCTGCAGGATACCTCGGAGCAGGGCAAAGGTTACATGACTTTTTCCATTCTCATTGACCAGCCCGGCAAATACTGGGTGTCGCTGCTCTGCTTGGCGCCGCTTGGCGATACCTCCAAAAACGACTGCTTTGTCTGTCTCGACGGCGAGAGACTCTACGGCATCGACGACAAGACGCGGCCGGACGGCATGCGTTGTCATACGGCAACGTTTCAGTGGTCGTCTTTGCCCAAAGGACCGGGTGGGCACACGCCCGAGGTCATCAAGGAGCATCCGGTCTATGCGCTGGTAAAAAAGGTGGGGGTGCATGAGTTCAAAATCGCCTCGCGCAGCAAAGGGTTTTGCATCGACAAAATCGTTTTGAAATTGGATGACAAAACGCTGCCGACCGGTTTAGGCCCGGAGGAAACAACAGCCACGTCAGTGGGGACGGTTGAGGATTAGCCGGTACGGTTTGCAATGCTGCGAAATTATCCGAATCCGTTCAACGCCCAAACCACCATATCGGTCGATCTGCCCCGAGACGACCGCATACAGTTGAGCGTTTACGATGTCTTTGGGCGAAGAGTAACCACGCTCATTGACGGCGCCCTGCCGGCAGGAGACTATCGTTTTGCTTTTGATGCCGGAACTTTGGCAAGCGGCACCTATTTTTACCGCCTGCTCTCCGGCAGCGGCGACATTGTCCGCAGCATGACGCTGGTGAAATAATCGTAGGGCAAGTTAGCAACTTGCCCTACAAACGGTCAGTCAACTTTTTCTGCAAAAATAACTCTTAACCTCGTTCCCGCGCTGCAGCGTCCAGCTGTGAAAACCTTTGGTCTCGACCTTTTCGATCAGCGGCGCGGGCACAAAGCCGGTGATCAGTTCGAGGATCTCACTCGTCTGAAGTTTTTCCACCTCCTGGAGAACAAGGCTGATCGGATGCTCGCCTCGTTCCAGCATGGGACGCGCGTCGATGCTTTTCACGATCGTTCCGGTTTTGAACCATAACGGCGGTTCGGCAGCTTGATCCGAGAGACTTTCCAGTCTAAGCGGTGGTTGACCGGCCTGCTCGCGGAGGCGATTGACCAGGTCGGCAATCGGAACGTTGCCGACCTGTGCCGCCTGCGCCAAAGAAGTCATCCGAGCGATCGTCCTGCGCAGAAACGGATTTCTCAGCTTTTCGAATGCCGGCGCCAGAGAGACGAGCAGGCTTTCCAGCTCAGGGTAAGCCTCGAGCAGTTCAAAGATTTTTGTTTTGGGGGTTATTTCAATAATATGCATGATTACGCCTCATCTTTTGCATATGAGAGCAGTCTTTGCTCGCCCTGCAGAGCCCTTAAGGCCGTCAGGTCTTGCGAAACTTCCAGCGTGCCCAAATACTCACCTTTCTCATTTCGCAGCGCAAAGTATTCAATATGAATAAAACGACCGCCCATCTGAATCCAAAACGGTGCGCGGCTTTCTTTGCCGCTCTTGAAATCATTGAGAATCTGTTCGACGACATGTACGCTGGAGGGCGGGTGGCACATGCGCACGTCGCGGTTGAGGATCGAGCGATTACGGTCAAAGATGCGGTGTTTGCCTTGCGAAAAATATTTGACCTTGTCGTCCTTGTCGACAAAAGTAATATCCACAGGCAGGGTGTTCAACATAACGGTCAGCTCTTCCACGGTCATGCTTCCGCTGGGCAATTGAATGCGTTCGCCAACCAGCTTTTCTTCAACCGGCTCGACAACGCCTTCAGGATGCCATTTGACCTGCGGATCATAGAGGCAAAAACCAATCTCGAGCGAGTCGCGGTCAATCTGCTGCCAGTCGCCATCCGTAAAGCGCTCCAGGCACATGGGGAACAGTATCTGTTCCTCTTTGTAAATCATTTCTTCGAGTGCCGCCGTCGCGGGTTTGAGGATGAATTCGATCATCGACTCGATGTCTGAGAGGGTAATTTCTCCCGGCGCATTCAGTGCTTCATGCGCTGCCTTGAGCAGATCGCGCACCTCGTCGTGTTTACCCCACATCACCACCGGAGGACCGGTAATGCCGAGTTTCTCGAGATAGGGGAAAACCAGGTTTTCTTTGCGGCGATAATGTTTATCGACGTCGCTGAGACGGTTGAAATGCACTTTAAAGCTGTTGAGCAGTTCTGTGGCGTTCAGTTCCTTAGTTTTGCGGAAAAGCGACTCCAACTGTGCGATCTCCAGCTGCAGCGCGCGGTTTTCCTGAATAAACGTATGCACCGGATGACCGGGGGGAACAGTGCTCATCTTGGTCTCGGTTACCACGCCTTTCAAAGCCTGCGAATGGACGTCGCACAGCTTCAGCACCTCTTCGACCGGCAGTCCTTCGGAGATCAACTCCTGCTCCACTTCGACGACTTCGCCATAGGGGACCTGCCCGAGCATTTCCTGCAACTGTGCCCGCACCGCTTCGGCGGACTCACCCTCGTGCAGCTTGAGAATCATATGTTTGAGCAGCTGCTTGCGTTTTTCGGTATTATTGATCAATTCACTCATGGTCTATCCTCTCTTTTTTAGACAGAAAAAGATACGATGAAGAAGAACTGAGTGTATTGACGCGGGTCAAGAAAAAGCAGCTTAATGGTGCGATTTAGGCTTCTTTTTCAAAACCGCTGACTTTTTCGGCGGTCCAGCATGTGGAGCAAAGTCAGCAGAGGGTGCCGAAAAAACATACGCGGACCGGCGTAGCGCATGACCGCGCGAATGCGCTCGCGCATGGCCGGCTTGTAGCAATGCGTCGGGCAGTTGACGCAGGCGGGCTTGTCTGAACGGTAGGGGCAGGCGTCGATGCGGCGCTCGGTATAGTCGGCAAGTTCTCGGCAATCGTCGCATAAGGACTTGCCGCCATGATAGGCGCGGCAATAGATCGAAATCATGGCAAGGACGGTACGTTTTTCTCGACGAAGGCGTCGTCTGCTTTTCTTCATGATTTTCGTACTTGCAGTTTGCCTCATGTGTGCAATGCCCTTGCTAATAAAGAATGCTTGAAAATGACGAAAAATATCAGGATGTTATATCATGAAAACTCTATGGGAAATCAAACAACTGTTGCGCGCCGAGATGCCGCGTCTGACCAAAGACTATCACCTCTAATCTCTGGGCGTTTTCGGATCATTTGTATGAAACGAGCAAACGCCGCTGAGCGATGTCGATCTTTTGGTTTCCTTTCGTCAAAAGCCTTCGTTGATCAAGTATATCGAGCTGGAAAATCGCCTTTCCGAATTGCTGAACATGCGCGTCGATTTGGTCATGACTTCGGCATTAAAGCCACGACTTAAGGAAATCATCCTTCGACAGGTCGTTATGCTGTGATCGACCGCGATTACATCGTTTACCTCGAGGACATGCTTGATGCCGTTTTGAAAGTCGAGCAGTTTGTTCAAGGAATGGATTTCCATGATTTTGCTCAAGATGACAAGACGAAATTTCCGGTCATCCGCGCATTGAAGATTGTCGGCGAATCGTGAAAAACATACCACAGACCATTCGCGATGCTCACCCCGAGCTGCCGTGGAAAGAAATGGCAGGAATGCGGGACATGTTGATTTATCAATATTTCGGCATCGACTTGGAAGTGGTTTGGAATACTGTGTCGCTTGCCAATAGTCAAAGCACATTTGCTCGGGATACTCTCGAAAGCACCCTAATGGAGATGTTTCCAATCCCACGAAAAGCTTTGAATAAGCCAATCCGTTTTATTGCGCTAAAACTTGCTCTTAAAAAACTCTTCCCGCAAATACTGATGCATCTGCGCTTCGCGCATCCCTTTGTTCGGTTCGCTTAAGAATTCGAAACGCTCAGGGCTCTCCATTGCCAAGATGGAGTGACACAGGGTGCAGTCATGAGCGATACTTATTCCCTTTTCATCGATCATGTCGGCATTGTGGCAGCGAAAGCAGCCGAGTCTGCGCTTATGGCCGATGTGGCTGGGATAGGTTCCCCAAGTGATCTTCATCTGAGGATGAATGTAAGTGGCATAGGCCTCCTGCAGTACCGTCACCGCCTGGGTCAAGGCATCCGAATGTTTTTGTGCCGCCTCGGTGTAACGGCGCTTGTAAGTATTGTATAGGCGATCGGCGATGCCCTTTTGTGCTGCCTCCTGCGAGGGATAATTGGCCGACAGCGCGCCCAACGCCTCCTTTTTGATAAAGGGCAGAGCCGGATCGAGCAGGCCGCGACGGATTGATTCGTCGACGACGGCCTCGGCTTCCTGGTAAATGTGAGTGGCGCGGTTATGGCAGTCGACGCAGTCCATAACCCGCGGCTTGGATTCGCCGGTCGGGCGGTTGAATCGGCGGTTGCGATAGACGTGCGTCGAGCCGTCCGCCTGCCGGGCACTCACCTCGATCATCGTCAGCCGCTTGTCGTCTTCCGAAGTGTAGATCACCTGATTTTTTGCGCCGACATGCCAATGTGCTCCGGGCGGATGGCCTGGACCGCCGGCATCGATCTTGATATTGAGCGTCGTATAGCGCGGCGTCGACAGGCTGTCCATGGCATAGCTGATGATGGTTTTCAACCTTTGACCGTAAAATTTTTCCGGCCAATGGCAGTGTTCGCAGGTTTCGCGCGCCGGGCGCAGTTGATGCACCGGCGTCGGAATCGGCGTGTTATAGATGCGGAAGGCAGCCAAGTACATTTGCCGCACGCCGTTGAGTTTGGACTTGATCAGCGCATTCACGCCCTCACCGACGTGGCATTCGACACACGGCACGCGCGCATGCGGCGACCTTTGGTAGGTCATCCATTCGGGATTCATTACGGTATGGCAGGCAGTGCCGCAAAAATAGGCTGAATCCATAAAATGCAGCATGCGCAGACTTGCCGTCGTCAAGATGACGACGTTGAGCAGCGTAAAGACTGCTATCGTCCGAACAATTGACGAGCCGAGCAGCCCCGGCTTGAGTTCATCCGGCTCGAACTGCTGATTGAGCAGTTCTTGGGTGCTTTTGCCGGTCTCTTTTTTGAGCTTCGCCCAGCCGATGGGGATAAGGATGAGACCGACGATGAACAGCACGGGAAAAGCAAGATAGGTCAGGAGTCCCAGATAGGCATTCCGAATGAGGCCGACGGTTTGAGCGGCTTCAAAGACGAAAAAGGTGATGACCACAGCCGTGGTCAGTACAACACCCGTTTTGCCGATTCGATTAACCGAAACGCCGCGGATAAAGTTTTTATATTTCTGCCATAGGCTCATCAGACCACTTTCCTTTCAAGATTGCGCGGCCGCTGAGGCTTTTTTCAGCCCTTCAATGATCCGAACAATTAGTCGCCCTCAAAAAGCTTTTCATAAACCTTTTGCATCTCACCGGAGCGAATTTTTGCCTTGAGCTGATCCGTCGGACTGTTCAACCAGGCGTGCATCGGGTCTTTCAGCAACTTTTCGATATAGGCATCGACGTCGGCATCTTGATAGGCTGAAGCTTCGGAAAGGAATTTGAAATAGAAATGCTGCGCCACCTCATAAATGCCGTGCCACCAGGTGTAATCCGGCCCCATCATGCTTGCGCCGTGTCGTGCACGTCGGCCTTCATGATGCCAAAGCTCCCAAAACGTCCATTCGATCTTGTTGGAGAACGAGGCAGGTCTTTCCAACAGCTTCTTTTTCTGCAGCAGATTCATAATTTCGGCGGCAGGCTTGGCAAATTTTTCATTATAGAGTTTAACCAGGGCATCGTATTGATAGTAATGACCGTCGACAAAAGCGCTGCCGTGACAAGCTGAACACACATCCTTCATTGCGTCTCGTTTTTTCTGCCAATTTTCCAATTTGGTCGAAAGAATCGGCCTCAATGTCCAAGAAATTCGAGCGCCGACATCGTGGGTTACCGGCTGCGCGGCTGTAGCCGACATGTGGCAGGTGGCGCAGGTCGGCGCTTCAAAATAGTCGACGCCGACGATCCAGCGATCGGCTTTGAGATTCATCTCATCGATGTGCGTGTAATAGGCATTGCCGTGCTTGGATTCTTCATAAACCTCTTTTTGCGGATGATCCGGGCCGAGGTGACATTTGGAACACGATTCAGGTTGGCGGGCCTGCGCCTTGGAAAAAGAGTGACGCGAATGACATGCATTGCAGGAGCCAAGGGAGCCGTCCGGGTTAATGCGGCCGATGCCGGAGTTCGGCCAGGTTTTGGACGAAAGCCGGTTCTTCTGACGCTTATCGACCATCATTTTGGCGCCGTGACAGCTTTCGCATCCTTGAATGGCAGCCGGATTGCCTCCCGCCACATGCGCCAGATAGGCGTCGTTGGATTCTAAAATCTGACCCGCTTTGGCGTGGTGCGAGCGCGCGACCTGCTCGGCTTCTAAAGAGTGACAGCGGCCGCAATCCTTCGGCGTCACCAGCACGGATACCCAGGAACCGTAATGCTCAAAGGCCTCCGGATCTTTGCTTGAGGCGCCGTGACAATCGACACAGGTCACTTTGTGCAGAGCATGCGATGAATTGAACCATTGGCGGTAGAGGCCGGGGGTTTCAAGCTTGTGGCACGTCATACAAGCGCCGGCAGGGGTCTGAGCCGCCACGGCTTCGCAAAACACCAGTGACACAGCGAGGCAAGCAATCACTCTAAACATGAGCGGCCTCCTTTCAAAAGGTGTGCGATTTTTGGAAAATTTAAAAATACTTGTCGGCTGGTGAATTGATATAGATCAAGAAAAGAGCTTATTTTATGCCGCAATTGAGCCGAAAAATAAAAGCACGAGACTTGCCGCTGCCTACCGAATCGGCCAAAAGGAAAGCAGGGTGAGCATTTCGGCCTTCCAAAAACGCGACCGTTTGCCAGCCGCGATTCTGAAATTTCCATCGCGTCCACGCATCCGGATTTTGCGGCATCTTTTGACTGGTAAACCAAACGATGTAGGCCGCACGATTTTCACACAACCATTCGGCGAGGCTGTCCGGATCGACCTTCGGCAAATCCACCAAACGGATAAAGTCATTGGCCTTGTCCAAGGAGGTAAAATAGCTGACGATGGCAGGCTGGTCGACGGCCATCTTTTCACCCGGCAGACGATGTTTTTCGAACCATTCGCCGACCAATCGGTACTCTGCTTTTTCGATTTTAATTTTTTCAAAGGTCTTTTTCGATAATGACAGACTGAAGCTGGCGACGATAAAAGCCGCCGTCAGAGTCATCAGTGCCGCCCTGCTATGAAAGACAGACTCTTTCCCGCTTAAATATAAAGCTGCGACGAGTACAAAACCGACAACGGCCAATGGATGGAAAACAAGGCGTTGACGGATAAATAAAAAGATGACGGCGACGAACGTTGCCGCGGCAACTAGGCGGATAACCTTGACGTCAATGCGAAGTGATGAGCGGCGGGAGGCAGCCGCTTTTTCAACAATCGTCAGGATACCGGCGATAATAAAAAGAATAAAAACCCATACACCCAACACCCCATAATCGCGGCTTGGGAACGGCCAGATGAGGTGCATGGCGATGAATCCTGCCGCATAGACCGTCAAAGATGCGACGGCTTGTCTGGAAACGCGAAATATTCTATAAAAGCCGAACAATCCGACGAGCACGGAGATGGTTGACGTGAGTTTTAACGGTAACGGTATGATCTCTAGCAGCTGTTCGGCAAAATCCTTCAGAAAATCGAAATTTACCCGTAACCCTTCAAAGTAATCTCCATAGCCGGCTCCTTCACCGCCGCCGGAGTGCAGGAGCGTCCAAATGACAATAAACGAGCCGGAAAGAATGGAAAGGAGAAAAGAACGCAGCTTTTGCCGCGAAAACAAGAAATCGGCTGTAAAGAACGCCGCAATGGCCACTGCGCCCTCATACCGAAGGAGCGTCGCCAGCGACGCCGGGAAGAAGGCCTTCTTGTTACCCTGCAGATACCAGTCGAACGCCCAGAGGATGCAAAAAAGCGCCGCCATGTCCGGCTTGGGTTTGACGGCCATCAACAGCGTAGAGGGATGGATAATCCACAGCCAGGCGATCCAAAAAGCTGCATTGCCGATAAGCCGTTCAGAGATTCGGTAAAGAAAGAACAACGCGCCTAAAGCAGAGGCAAGCGTCAACAGCTCGGCAACATAAAGGACTGCGTATTTGCCGGCAAACGGCGCTGCCAGGAGAGCGGTCAATAAAGGAAAAAGCGGCGGCCGTTTAAAATCTTTCGGCCAGGAAAACGATTGGAGGAGCTTGGCTTTCTCGTCAATGTCGAAAAAATCGCTTGCCGGAACATAAAAGTGATTGACATGCGGAAGTAAATAGAGAAAAGCGATGGCCAGCAGTACAAAAAGCGGCAGGTGTTTTCGGGGCAGTGTTTTCATGCTTCTTGTCAGCATGCTGATTTCTTTTCGATGACCAGCACAATGTAATCGCAAACGCCGCTGCGCATCAGATACTCTTTTTGGATGACGAGCGAGTCCGGCAACAGCTTTTTATACTCCGCAGCGGGACGAATATGGTCACCTTTGTCGAGTAAATGAATCAGACGCCCGATCGGATGAGTGCCTTTTGCCAAAACAACGTCTTCCAGCAGCACCAACCTCCCGCCCGACGCCAACACGCGCCCTGCTTCTCTCAACAGGGCCCGACTCAATTCATCATTGAGATGATGCAGCACGCCGACGATCACCGCCGATCCGAATGTCCCATCCGCAAAATTCAAGGCCGTTGCATCCATCACGTGAAACTCGGCCGCATAATGATGGCGTGCAAACTCGATATAGGCCGGCGAAATGTCGATGCCGACATACCGATCGGGAGGAAAGAGAACTGAGAGCTCGCCGGTTCCGCAACCGATGTCCAGAACCTTGCCGTTAGGCAGACCGAGTTCTTGTTTCAACACCTGCTTTTCGCCTTGGAAGTCGTTTTCTAAAATCCTGCGCAGGAAGATAAATAAGGCCGGATTGGCGGCCATGCTGTCGATCAAGCGTTTAATCATGATTCCTCAGGGTTGTTTTTGCGAACAGGACTCGCCGGCCTTTATATTCGGCAAGAGAACAAGCGATTTCCTATAGTAAAAGGCACATTGATTTCAACCTCTGGTTTGAAATATAAACTTGTTCAAATCGAAAACCAATAATTAAGCTTGACCAAATAGATGTTTTGCGCCGACGCATCGAGCAGCGAAGAAAAACCATTCTCGAAGGATGGAGAAAGGATGTTTTCATAACTGCTGCGGCCGTGCGTCCATACAAAATAGAGCGTCGAGCCGGGATGGAACTCCCAGCGTGCGACAAAATTCGACCGCAGCTCGCGAAAACTGAAATCGGGGTTGTAGAAAAAAGCACCGTTCTCTTTAATAGTGTATTTGCCGTCGGCGAAGTCGAGCTCATCTTTGCCGTAAACGTGATAAAGCCGGTTGTAATCGTCGGCGCGCGGCGCTACGATGCGCTTGAAATTCTGATAACTGCCGACCGAAATGTAGGGATTCGCATAATACTGCAATGTGAACTCGGGAGACAAGGATATATCGAGACGAAGCGTCATGCCGGCGGTTTTACGCGCCAGCTCGCCGAGGATGTATGTCGTGGCATCGCCGTTGTCCAGCGCTGTTACGTATTGCAGGGCATTGATGTTGTCCGATAGCGAGATATTGCTTTGCAGCCTTATGCGGTTGCTGACCTTCCAATTGACGAACGGGCCGATATCCAACGTCTTGGTAATTCCGTCATCATGGCGATGGGTGTGCAGACGAAGTCCGGCGCTGAGCATTTTTGAGCGGTCGGTAGAAAGATTGACCATCGTATGCACCCATCCCTGCACGCGAACAGCCGGACCGCCGCGCAGGAGGCGGGGATCGAGTTGATCGTTTTCGCGATAGACGTTCCAGAACAGATTCCATTTATTGCTGAACTCGCTTTCCAAGGAAAGCATGAATCTTCTGGAAAGCAGCTCGCGGCCGAAATTCAGACTTTGATCGTATCCGCCTTCGATGGTGTAGGTGCGAAAGATGCCCTGCGGCCGATTCTCCACATATCCTATTTCACCGCCTATATTAATTAGGTCCGCCTCGGACATAAATCCGAGGTCGTTCAGCTCCAAGCCGGGACTCCGCCAATTTACCCCTGCCCGCCAGCGCCAATTGCCGTTGGCGCCTTTGCCGACCGCAATTGACCCGCCGTGACCGTTCAGCTGGGTAAGCGTCGTATCGAGCTCGACATGATCGGCGTCCGGCCGCTGAAAGTACCGGGAGGATGCGGTCTGCAGGCTTGTTAAGGCTGTAGTGCTTCCCTGAACTGTGCTGAAAACTGCCTTGGCGTCGATAAAGTAGGTCTTATTTTGCCAATAATGCCGTAGATCCAAACCGCCTGTATAGGCCTCCCGCGGCAAAAATTTCAACGACTGATCCTCGATCCTGCGGTTAACGGCCGTGAGCATGCCGCCGAAAATCGTATTGCTGCCGTTGTAATCCTTCTGCACTCTGCCGACGAAATAGTTGGTCAGCGGTTCGACGGGTTCCGAAAAGCGTCGATCGCCCTCTGCGATTCGAGCAAATTCTTTGCGCGTCAGGCTTTCCAGAATGCCGACGGAAAGGCCGTCTTTCGATTTGCCGGAGATTTTGGCGGCGCCGAGGATGGAGGTGTTGCCGGGAATGTCGGCATACTGCCCTATGCTCAACATCGGAGTCCGGCTTGGAGCATGGCCGATGCGCCGTGAATAAAAAAGTTGGTTATTTTCCAGCTCGAAATCGAAAATCGTCTTGCCTTCCAAAAAGAAGGGACGCTTTTCTTCGAAATAGGTCTCAAATACCGTCAGATTCAGCACCGCCGGGTCGGCCTCCACCTGGCCGAAATCGGGATTGAGGGTAACGTCCATGGTAAAATCGCTGGAGAGGCCGAGTTTGGCATCGGCGCCGAAGGTCGACTCGTTGCGGCTGCCGGTAAACGGATTCCCCGCTTCGAGAGGATGCCGTCTGTTCTGCATTCGTGCATAGGGGAGCAGTTCGATGCGGCGGCTTTTGGGCAGATCGCGAATGCCGTGCAGCTCACCGATGTCGTACATGCGGCCGGGCGTGTCGCGCGGAATGAGCGCCCATTGATCCTCCTCCTGAAGCCTGTTGATCCAGCGCCAAACGTGCAGTCCCCACACCTGCTCGGACCGGTTAGCATAACGCAGTTGACTGAGAGGAATGCGAAACTCGGCCGTCCAGGCGCTGTCTTCGTAAGCGGTTTTGCCGTCCCATACGGCATCCCAGCTGGTATCCCATCCTTCGTTGGTCAGGATGAGATCGATTTTGCTGCCGCCCGCTGTAAGATCGAATTCAAAGCCGGTGCGATGATCATAGTAGCTGTCGAAACAGACGCCGACCAGGTCGCCGGAGAACTCGTCGCGACGGCCGCGATGGCGGTCGACCAGCTTCATATCGTCGAAGGCGCGGACGGCAACGTAAACGTTGCGGTTATCGTAAAGAATTTTTACGGCGGTTTTGGCCGAAGGCTCGGCGCCTTCGCGGGGGATTTGTTGGCGAAAACCGCCGGACCAAACGCCTTCATTCTGCCAACACGGATCATCCAACCGTCCGTCGATGTTCGGCGGCGCGGAGGTCAGGCGCTGCGCCAGGTAGATGCGTTTTCCGGCTTCGTTTCGGTATACAGTTGTATCGATTCCGGAGGTGTTTGCCAGAATGAACGATGATGCACCGATGAGCAGAAAAAGACTTTTTCTAATCATACTTCACAGTTCCAGTTTGTGCACGGGAGACCTTATGTGCAAAAAATACGAAATGTTGTGCAGAGGCTGGAGTAAAGAAAGGTAAATTTGGCAAATCAACAACGCTTGATGTGCACTGCTTTGATTTCCGGTGCTTCGGCATTCGGCAGGCGCAAAAGCCGCAGGCGAAGGGCTGTCCGGCCTTGTTCCAGGCGCATTTTGCCGACGGTAAGTCGCCGCCATTGTTGTTCAAAGACTTCCTTGCGCGGCACGCGGTCCGGCGAGGGAATCGGCGGCGGTGCATAGGCTTGGCGGATGACTCCGGCAAGCCGCTGTTTGAACGCTTCCAGGTAAAATTCGACGCCGATGGCGGCTGCTTCGCAGCGATAGTCGATCGACACCTCATAGACACCGTCTCTCACTACAACGATGGGCCACTCCGCGTAGGCTTTGAGACTGCTCCAGTCGGTGATATAATCGTTTGCCCAGCCGGTATTGCCGGCGAAACGGATTCCGGCGCCGTTCTCCGGAAAAAGATGTGCTTCGTGAGCGTGCAAGACTACTTCAGGTCGGCCACTGTGGCCGATTTCAATGGGTATCGGCTCTAAGCCGTTTTGTATAACGGTTTCCCACCATTCCTCGTAGGAGGCAAAGAGCGACTCGACCATCGCCGGATTGCCTGCAGCGATGTCGTGCTCTTCCTGCGGATCTTGGAAAAGATCGTAAAGCTCAAGATGATCGGATCCGACGATAAGTCGATGACGGTTGGTCCGCACCGAACCGTAAGGCGGCCAGTAGTCGAAAAGCATGCGATCCGGCAAAGGCTGGTTTTGGCCCATCAGCAACGGAGCGAAGCTGATGCCGTCGAGCGGCAGCGTGTTCGGGCGCGGCAGTTCGAGGAGATCGATCAGCGTGGGCAGCAGGTCATAGTGCGCGGCAATCGGCCGCAGCTTGAGCCCGGCCTCGATTTGTCCGGGCTTGCGGATAAAGCAGGGCACGCGGGAGCCGCCTTCGTAAGGACTCCCTTTTAAGCCGCGCATGCCGCCGTTAAAGCGCCGAGTGTTCGGTCCGTTGTCGCTGAGAAAGACCACAAGGGTCTCCTGCGCCAAATCGAGTTCATCCAGCCGGCGCAGGATGCGGCCTATTTCCTCATCGAGATGTGCGCACATCCCGTAGACGCATGCGGTCTCGTCGTCCAAGCCGACTGCTTTGAATTTGTCGAAATAGGCATCCGGCACTTGAAAGGGACTGTGAGGGACATTGTAGGCAAGATAACAAAAGAACGGCCGTCCGTGGTTACGTTCGATAAAGCGGATCGCTTGATCGGTGAGAAAACGGGTAATATAACCTGACGCGCGAAATTCCCGACCGTTGCGCAGCAGCAAGGGATCGAAATAGTTGTTCAAATGGCCGCCGTTAAAGCCGACGAATTCCTCAAAACCCTGGCCGTTCGCATCTTGGGGATAGTGTGCGCCGTTGTGCCATTTGCCGAAACAGCCGGTCGCATAGTGATTTTGGCGCAGGATTTCCGCCAACGTCACCTCGCTGCTGCGCATAGTTTCTTCGCCGCGGGTGATGCCGTGAACTCCGGTTTTAAGAGCATGACGGCCGGTGAGCAGACTAGCGCGCGTCGGAGAACAGTATGGGGAAACGTAAAAGTATTCAAACTGAGCGCCTTCCTGGGCGATTCGATCGATGTTCGGCGTGGACAGCAGTCGATTACCGTGCAGCGAAAGATCCCCCCAGCCCATATCGTCGGCCAGAATGAGAAGAACATTCGCCGGTCTGCGGCGGCGGAAGTGGGCG